>JAPLMO010000225.1 GCA_026386995.1 Planctomycetota bacterium
GTGTCGCAGACGTCCACGAAGCCGATCTGGTAGTTCTCCGCGTCCAGCGGGCGGCCGGTCGTCGGCTCGTCCTGGTACTTGAACCAGTGCGTCCCGACGATCTGCGGGTTGGCCAGCGCCCCGCGGACGTACGACTTGTACGCCGCCGCGCGCTCGGCCTGGCTCGTGCACGGCACGAGGCCGGTGTGGAACATGCCGCGGTCGAGCGCCCCGAAGTGGAACTCGCCGACGATGATGGGCTTGTCGGCCCCGCCCGGCAGCCGCACGTCGGCCACGCTGCGCCGGTAGAAGTTGTAACTGACCACGTCGCAGGACTTCACTGCCGCCGCCACGGCGCGGTCGTTGACCCACGCGAAGCGGCAGCCCAAGTACAGTTGCCTGGGGGCGACCTCATTGACGGCGTCGCGGATGACCCGGAAGTACTGCTCCGCGAGGCGCGTGTAGAACTCCCCCAGGTCGCCGGCGGCGCGATTCTTGTCGGGCGCGGCAGTGCTCTGCGCGAGAGCGTCCCATGAGGCGTGACTCGTGCCCCACGCCTCGTTTAATTTGCCGATCTCTCCATACTTGGCCTTCAGGTCCTCCAGCAGCGCCTTCTTGGCGGCTTGGTCGGGCGGCGACTGGAGGGCCGCCACGGCCAGCGACGTATCGTCGCCCCACGCGATCTCGTTGTCGACGAAGAAGCCGATGCACCACGGGTCGCCCGCGGCCTTGCCCGCGTGGCCCGCCAACGCCTCCTTCACCTTCCGGGCAAACTCCGGCTCGAACGGGTCCTTGAACTGCCCCCAGTAGCCCTGGCTGCCCTGGATGGGCCTGCTGGAGAAATGCACGGTGGCCGTGTAGGGGGTCCTGCGCATCAGGTAGATGTCGGCATCGGACCAGTTGGCGATGGTGTTCATGCCCCAGGAGCGGAGGCGTTTGTGGGCGGCCTCGGCGGCCAGCGTTTTCCACTTCGGGCCGTACTTGCGATTGAGGTTCGCGCCGATGAAGTCGAACGTCCGCATCGTCCGGCCCTTGTAGTAGCCGTGGATGGCGTGGCCGGAGCCGAAGAACTCCTTGAAGTCGGGCTGGCCGGCGGGCAGATCGGCGAACCAGTTGTCGCGGTCCTCGATGGGCGTGTCGCCGTGCTCGCCCACGCAGTCGATGCCGTGCGACCAGAAGAGGCGCCCTTCCGGGTCCACCAGCCACCACTTGCCGCCGCGTTTCTCGGCGCGGAAGAACCCCGTGGCCTCCAGTTGGGGGCCGGCCTTC
The DNA here is from genome assembly GCA_026386995.1 of Planctomycetota bacterium. The sequence goes on from JAPLMO010000225.1 coordinate 1,249, forward strand.
CAGCCGCCGTACTGGTCCCAGTTCTTCGGGCCGGGCCGGGACTTCAGGCTCGCCGCCTCCTCTTTCATCTGGTCGTCCAGGTCGGTGGCAGCATGGGTCTTGCCGGGCCAGTCGCGGTGGATGTACTGACCGAACTGGTCGATGAACGGGAAGAACTTCTCGGCGGTCACGGGTGTCTCTTTCGGGCCGGCGTAACTGCCGCCGGCGCGGATGTTGCCGATTTCAAACGCGTGGTCGACCCGCGGCTTGGCCACAAAGACCATGAGTTGCGTGACCTTCGCCGGGTTGATCCCGTTCGTGGCGTCCGTCGGCACCGGGTAGCCTCGCATGCCGAAAAGTTTGATGCCCTCGTGCCCGGCGGGCTTGCGCGCTAGTTGCACGCGGAGGGTCGCCGATTCGCCGGGCTTTACGGCCACGCGATCGGTGCAGCAGTTGCGCGTGCCGTCGGCCCCCTCGTTGTCAACGCGGCAGTTGACCGTGACGGGGGCCGAGCCCGTGTTCCTGACGGCCATTTCGACGAACTCGAATTTCGAGAGGTCCCACGTACCCTTCGGCGCCTTCAACGTGATGCTCGGCCACTGCTCCTTGTGGCCGGTGGCGACCGCAATGGCCGCGCCGCCGGCCGCCTTCGACACGCTCACCCTGGTGTCGTAGGTGACCGCCTTGGAGATGTCGAAACCCTGACCGAAATCGAAAAGCACCTCGTCGGCGCCGGCCTGCGGCAGCCCCCCGGCAAGCAGCACGAGTCCGACGAGCGCAAGGCCGCAGATGGTCGTGGAAGCGGGCAACTTCATGGGTAGTTCTCCGAAGCGTGGCACGGCTGGCTTGCCCAGCCGTGGGGAACCGCGCCGGCCTGCCGCCACGGCTGGACAAGCCAGCCGTGCCACATCGCCGAGTTAGCGTACGCTATTCCCACCCGCGTGGTCGCCTGGGCGACCGCCTTACTCCAAGTGCTTCAGGAGCGCTGCGAGCATGGGCTTGGCGACAGCAGGCTCGCCGATCACCCCGGCCACCCAGCGGCCCTGGGCCTGTGCGGTGATCGCGCCAACGTACTCCTCGGTGTACGAAACGGTGTTCGGCAGGTCCGGGGCGCCGATCGGCTGCGGCGGGATCGACTCTTTCCACTCCGTGACGATCGCCCTGGCCTTCTCGGGGCCGCCCGCATCCACGACAAACATCCGTACGCGCTTGCCCTGGGCCTCGTAAGCGGCTTCTCGAACCTTGCTGAGGAACTCGCGGTTAAGATACGATTTCGTCACGTAAGCGACGCTGTGCGGAAGCATGTTGGCCGATGGCAGCGGCGCCGCCAGTTCGCCATCCGGCGGACCCGCCGGGGCGGCCTTGGCCACAGCCGTGGCGATCGCCTTGGTAAACTCTCGCTGCCCTTCGATGTCGCGGCGGGCCACAAGTTTCACATAGTAGCGGCCCGCGCGCAGGTCCATCCCGTCGTCGCTCACCTGGGCCTCGTTGCCGATGTCGAGGTACCGGGTCTCGGGCGTGCGGCCGTCGGCCAGGATGTCGAGGGCCCCCAGGGGCGAACCCATGTCGTAAATGTCGAGTTCGACGTACGCGCCTTCCTTGCCGCCGCTCGGCCGCCATTCGCTGTGCGAAAGGAGCGCGAAGCCGGCGTCAGTGTACGTCGGAGCCGCGCCGTCGATGTACTCGTACAGGTTCTCGGACTCGTACCAGGTGACCTCGTCGGCGCGTTTGCCGGGGATGGAAGCCGCAACCGCATCGAGGATTTTCGTCATGGCCGCGCGCGGCGCCGCCGCGGTGGATTCGCCCGAACTGCATCCGCTCGCAACGAGTGCTGCAAAGACGGCCAGTCCGATCAGGCGCCGCATGGTTTCTCGCTTCCCTTATGCCAAGGCCTCAAGGGCTTCACGCCCACTCCATCGTTGCATAGGTTGAACACGGCCGCGACCGGGCAGTGTCAGTCTAAGTCGCGCAGCCCCCGCATGTCAACAAACTCCGACACGTCAAGAACGCAGGCTCGTTCGTCCCCGGCGCCGAATGATCGCCGCGAGACCCGCACCCAGGAGGCCCGAGGCCAGCCCGAACACCGCGTAGGAGAGCAGCCTCGTGCCTTGCCCCGAGAGGCCCGGCAGCGCGTGCGACTGAAACAGGGGCGTCAGAAGCCGCTCGGCCAGGAGCACAAGGTTCGCCGCGATGCCTGCAAGGCCCGCCGAAACGATCATCCAGTGCGCGGCCAGATGCCGGCGCTCCGCCAGGCCGATGCCGATGTCCAGGATGCCGCCGGCGACGGCCGCGAAGGGCAGATGCGCCGAGGCGCCGATCATCTGCCCGCCCGCCGCCAGCGAGGCCAGCGCGGCCGCCACCATGCCCCCGGTCGCCCCCGCCATCGAGCGAAACACCAGCCGCGCCGCAATCACCGGCGCCATCACAAAAAGCGCCTTGTGCCCCGGCAGGCCCAGGTGCAACCGCACTTGGGCCATGATCAGCCCGGCCAGCAGGCCGACCGCGCAGACCGCCAGAAACGCCCCGAGCGACTCGGTCGCCGAGCGGGCCGCATCATGGCTTCGCGTGTTTTCTATCGACGGGGATCCACGCATCGTGCTCGCTGCTCCATTCAATCTGCAGGACCGGCACACCGCCCACGAGCCGCGGGCGGACCCAGCCGAAAGTCTCGCACACGTCAGTTGCCGAAAATGCCCGGCCGGCGTCCGACGGTTGCACGCGGATGCCCAGCCGCGTCAGGGCTTCAAGCGTAACGCTTCGGGTGAGTTCCCGCAAGCCCGGCAGGTCGATAAACCGCCCGCTCTCGCCCTCGACGCGCAGGCCCACGGAGGCCAGCGCCCCGATGACGCCCAAGCCGCTGCCGCCGAGCGGCCGCAGGGCAAGACCCGCGCGGCTGGCCACGTCCAACGCCTCCGCCATCTCGACCACGCGGCAGGTCGCTTCACGCCCAAATGCAGTTACCGCGGGCGGAACGGCCGCCGCCGGCGCAATGCACACGGCCGGGTCGGAGCCGGGCGCGGCCCGCGCGGCCACGAAGTCGAAGGCAAACGAGGCCACCTCGATACCGTCGGGCGATGCCACGGCCACGCACGCACCGCTGTTATGCGATGTGTAAGGAATCCGCGGGTCCACGAGGAACTGGTGCCGCGTGACGCCCAGCGGCACAAGGCCCCGAGCCTGGCACTCCACCGCAAGCGACCGTGCCAGAAACCCCGTGCCGCGGCTGGAGGCGTTGTCGGTATCATCGAGGCCGATGAGCAGGACTTCGCGGTGCAACGTCATCGGAACGCCTCCCGCGGCGTCTCGGGCAAGAACTGAACGTCGCCGCCGAGCGTCACGTAGTCGACGCCCTTCTTGTAGGCGCGATGGGCCGTCGGCCGGTTGCTGAACCACGCGTCGCTGGCCACCCACGTTCGCGCGTCCATCCCCGTCTGGAGCCGCCGCGGCCAGGCCGTGTCCAGCCGCAAAAAGGTGCTCAGGTACAGGTTCCGCGGCGCCTTCTCGCAGGAGAAATAGAAGTAACCGGTGCGGCCGGCCTGCAAGTTCGCGTCGGTGCAGAGGCGATCCGCAGAGGTCTCGCTGGGGCAGTAGTACGTCCGCGGGTCCTCGATGTAGGGCTTCATGGCGGCGACGAGATTGGGGTGCGGCCCGTCCAGGACGTCCGACACGGGCAGCGCCCAGTCATTGTGCCTGGCGTAAAGGAGAACGGCCACGCCGAGGTTCCGCAGATTGGTGCGGCAGGCGACCTGGTCGGCCTCGTCAATCGCACGGCCGCCGAGGGGAAAGAGCAAGGCAATCAGGACGGCAATCACCGCCACGACGATCAGCAGTTCCGTCAGCGTAAAGCCATGCGTGCCCACCGCGTTCTCCTTGCAAGCGCGGCGGCCGCGCCGAGCGCCGCCAGCGCCAGCGTCGCGGGTTCGGGCGTGACCTCAAACGTCGAGAACGCGCCGGTGCCATCGTTCGCGTCCGGCACCGCCCGGTTCGTGTGATAGATGTACGCGCTGCCGGAGGCGCGGCCGTACACGCCGAAGACCGCCCGCCCCGGAAGGTTCGTGAACGCGTAGTTGAAGGTGATCGGCTGGGTTGAGGAGAGGTTCGCCCCGGGCAGCGCGAACACGGTCACCATGCCGCTGTCGAAATCATACGCCACGTCTTCGCGGGTGGGGCTGGTCGCCCCGTAGTAGCCCGAGGGCCGGCCGGTTTCGTAGGTCGGATGATCGTAGTAGCAAAAGTCGGCGACCGGATTGAACGTATAGGCGGAGCCGACCGACGGAGTCAGCGTCAGGCCAAAGCCGGCGGGCAGCGACGGGGCGTCGATCGCGATAAGGAGGAGCACATCGGTCATCGCCCTCCCGCCGCTGGCCTTGACGGTGAAACTGTCGGCCAGGTTCGATGACACTCCTTTGCCGCCGTCCACACCGCCGTAGGAGAACTTCAGGGAATTCATCCCCTTGGCCGGCGTCACCGAGTCGGGGACCTGGTCGAAGCCCACGGCGTAGGTGCCGCCGTTGGCCGCATACATGTTGAGTTTGGACGTGTTCTCCGGGTAGGCAATCCAGGATTCCTTCCCGTTCGCGAGTTTGACCAGCGGGTCCCACGGGATGAACGCGGCCTGTGCAATCGCCGCCGATGCCAGAAAGACGATCGTCCCAAACGCGATGCCAAGCCTGGTACGTCGAAACATGGTATCCCCTCCTTCAATCGTGGTCCTTGCCTCCTTCGGGCATGATGCTTGGCAAAGCATAATGAATTCCGAAGGACCAGTCAAGACGAAAGAGGGCGTTACTCAGGGCAATTGCATCTAGTTTTTCATGTCACGCAAAATTTCTGCGCGTTCGGGCCATGTTAGGGTTGCGCTAGGCGCCGCGGGGTGGTAGTCTGTCGCTTCGATCAACCGGTGAGGCCTCACCAACAACCGAACCTGTT
>JAPLMO010000140.1 GCA_026386995.1 Planctomycetota bacterium
CCACACGCATCAAGGACAGCACTGCCGGCGCCATCAGGCTCGACACTAACGGCCAGACCGTGTCCTTCGCCGGCGCCATCGACAGCAGCAACACCGCCGGACTGACCAAACTCAGCGCCGGCACGCTGACCCTCTCCGGCGCCAACACTTACACCGGCACCACCACGGTCAACGCCGGTACGCTGACCCTGTCTGGTAGCGGCACGCTCGGGGCGACCTCCGGGGCGCTGACGGCGAACGGAAGCACGGCCATCGTCGATCTGAACGGAACCTCCCAGACCGTCGGCGCGGTCACTTTGCAAGGCGGCGCGCAGATCAACAACGGCACCCTCACCGGCGCCTCCTTCGCCGTGGAGAGCGGTTCGGCCAGTGCGATCCTTGCGGGCACCGGGGCGACCCTCACCAAGACGACCGCAGACACGGTCACCCTCTCGGGCGCCAACACCTACACAGGCGTCACGGGGATCAATGCCGGCATCCTCCAGGCGAATAATGCCACGGCATTGGGCAACGGCGGAAACATCACCTTCGGCGGCGGCACGCTGCAGTTCACCGCCGACAGCGCCGGCCAGGACTGGGCCACACGCATCAAGGACAGCACTGCCGGCGCCATCAGGCTCGACACTAACGGCCAGACCGTGTCCTTCGCCGGCGCCATCGACAGCAGCAACACCGCCGGACTGACCAAACTCAGCGCCGGCACGCTGACCCTCTCCGGCGTCGCAACGGCCGAACCCCTGACGCTCAATGGTACGGGCGTTTCCAGCGGCGGCGCGTTGAAGAACAGTTCGGCGACGGCCGCGACCTATAGCGGGCCCATCACGCTGGGCGGCGCCAGCAGCATCGTCGCCGGCAGCGGGAACATCATTCTCTCCGACACCGGCACGATTACCGGCGACACGTTCGGGTTGACGCTTGACGGCGCCGCCACCGGCAGCAGCATCGCCGGCAACATCGGCACCACCACGGGCACGCTCACCAAGAACGGCACCGGCACTTGGACCGTCACCGGCACCAACACCTACACCGGCACCACCACGGTCAACGCCGGCACGCTGACCATAAACCCCACGTCTGGAACGAACTCAGCCACCGGCAGCATCACGGTCCAGAACAACGGCAGCACGCTGAACATGTATGGGACGACCGTAACCTCCGGCGGTGGAGTTACGCTTAATAATTCCTCGGTCGTCAATCTGTACGGGACGGAGACCATCACTGGCGATCGACTCCTTATGAATGGTAACAACGCTGGCACCGCCGCCTTCAATGTTTATGGCACACTGAATGCCAACCGCGGTATCACTCTGGCCAATGCCAACACCAGTGCGAATCCCACTCTGACTATCAAGAGTGGCGGCGTGCTCAATGTGAACGGCTCTTACACTTACGCAATGGCCAATGGCTCCAATAGCGTCCGCTCGAATGGCACGACGACCATGGATCCCGGGAGCACGATGACCCTCGACAACAACGACAACGGGTCGGGTTTCGCCCTCACCCAAGGCAATAATACCGCAGGCGCCACCGGTGGCAATGGCACGTTCAACCTCAACGGCGGTTTGCTGACCACCGGTCGGATCATTCGAGTCCTGGGCAGGTCCAACGGCATTTTCAATTTCAACGGCGGCACACTGAAAACGACGATCTCGTCCACCAGCTTCTTGTGGCTTACGAATTCTAACGGTTACAAAGGTAGTGGTTCGCGCGCCAACGTGCGCAACGGCGGCGCCTTCATCGACAGCAACGGCTACACCATCACCATACCTGAGCCCCTCCAGCATTCCAGCATCGGCGGCGACGCGGCTATCGACGGCGGCCTGACTCTGAACGACACGGCCTTCACCAAGGGCACCCTGACCCTCTCAGGCGCCAATACGTTCAACGGCGACACGAACATTACCGCCGGCACGCTGGTCATCGGCAACACGTCTGCCCTGCAAAGCAGCACTTTGAATTACCAAAGCACCGGCGGCGCGATCCAGTTCGGCAGCAGCACGATCAGCATCACCACCGCCACGCTCGGCGGGCTCAAGGGCGACAAGAATCTGGACCTGACGAACGCCTCCAGCACGCCCGCATCCGTGGCCCTGACCGTGGGGAATAATAATCAGACCACCACCTACTCCGGCATCCTCGGCGACGGCCTCGCGGCCGGCGGCAGTCTGATCAAGACCGGCTCCGGCACGCTGACCCTCAGCGGCGCCAACACCTACACCGGCGGCTCCAGCGTCAGCGCCGGTATCCTGCAATTCGCCACGGCGGCTGCCGCGCCCTCGAGCGGCACGTTTGCGGCGACCAGCACCGGCACTCTGGCGATCAGGGCTGGCGGTGCCGGTGAGTTCACCGATGGAACTTCGGGCGCTGGGACCATCGGCGGCTTCTTCTCGGCGGCCACATTCGCGGCGGGAACCACCTTCGGCATCGATACGACCAATGCCGGCGGCAGCCTGACCTACTCGGGCGACTTCACCGGCAACCCAGGCATTACCAAACTCGGTGCCGGCATACTGACCCTCTCCGGCTCACATAGTTACACCGGCGCGACCAATATCGCCGCCGGCACCCTCCAGGTGAATGGTTCGCTGAGCAGCCCCGGCGGCCTGGTGACCGTCCCCGCCAGCGGCACTCTGGGCGTCGGCGCCGGCGGCAACATCGCACGCAACGTGACCGTCAGCGGCGGCAACCTCAACCTCGCCGGCACGTTGGCGGCGGGCACCACACTGACGCTCTCAAGTGGTGCGATCACCACCAGTGCAGGCACCCCCACGGTCGCCATCGCCGACTTCATCTACAGCGCGGGCACGGTGAATGCAAGCACCCCGTTGGCCGTTACGAATCAGGCAAAACTCAGCAACAACATAACGATGACGCTGGGAGGAGGCGGCACTTCCTTCGGCCTCAGCGGCGCAAACGTCGTTAGTCCGACCAGCGACAGCCACCGCACGCTCACCGCTTCCGGCGGCACGATCACCATCACTGCTACCGCGTACCCGACTTCGGGCCTGCTGGGCAAGTGGACCTTTGATAGTCAAACCGCCGCCGACTCTTCCGGGAATGGCTACAATGGTACTGAGGTGAACACCCCCACCTATTCAACGGATACTCATGGCGGAACGGGTTACTCACTGCAGTTGAACGGCAGCAACCAGCTTGTCTACGTGGATACCGGCGGCACCCAGACCGTCTTCGACGGCGGCACCGCGATGACCATCTCCGCGTGGGTCAAGGGCTGGCCCGCTAGTTGGGCCCCGTTTGTCAGCAAATACGGCGAGGGGAGCAATGGCTGGCAGGATCGCAGGTTTTCCGGTAACGCGACCTTGGCGTGGACCACCCGTGGGCCTAATAATGGGGATATGGAAAGCGCTGCCACAAATGTCAACAACGGCAATTGGCACATGGTGACCATGACGTACGACGCGGCTGGCGGCTCCAATAACAAGAAGATTTACGTGGACGGTGTCCTTAACGCCCAGGCAACTTCTACCGGGAACATCAATTCCAGTCCTGCCATGCTGGCCTTCGGGGCCAGGGCGAGTGGCAACGCCTATAGTACCACGGCTTGGGGAGCCTTTTTCACCGGCAATCTGGACGACATCTACTTCTACAACCGTGCCATAACCGCTGTCGAGGTGGAGCGTGCCTACACTGCTTCCGGAATCTCCAATGTCGACTTGTCCACGACCGACCTGGCGGTCACCGCCACCAGCGGAGTTTCGCTGCCGGCCGGCGTGACCCAATTGGGCACCATGTTGCTGAGCGGTACGAGCACGCCGCAACTGACCCTCAGCGGGGCTTCGGCCACCGGCGCGAGTTTCGACACCATCTCGGCCACCGGCACCTCGTCGATCGCGGCGGGCTCGCCGATCGTGCCGATCTCGCTCCGCAGCACCAGCGGCAACGTGACCGTTGCCGGCGGGAAAACGCTGACGGTCTATACGAACATCGTCGATGGAACGACGGCCACCGCGCTCAGCACGTTGGGCGGCGGCACGCTGGAGCTTGCGGGCGCCAACACCTACACCGGCGACACGACGATTAACGAGGGTACTGTGGCCATCAGCGGTTCGGGCACGCTGGGCAACGGTGCATCTTTGACCATGGGCAGCGGCGCGCTCGATCTGGGCGGCACCAGCCAAACCGTCGGCGCGGTAAGCATCGGCGCGGCGGCCAACAGCGGCGAAACGATCAAGAATGGCAGCCTCACCGGCACTTCCTACGCCGCCAGCAACCCGATCGGCAACGCCATGGTCTCGGCCAACCTCCTGGGTTCGGCCGGCTTGAGCAAGTTGAACGACGGCACGCTGACCCTCTCCGGCATAAATGTCTACAGCGGCGCCACGACTATCAGCGGCGGCAGGCTGTACCTCAACGGCAGCAACACC
>JAPLMO010000063.1 GCA_026386995.1 Planctomycetota bacterium
GCCATTTCCTTGCGGATCGCCTGGTAGGCGTCCGTCAGCCGCTGGGCCGAACGGACTTCTTCGCCGGTGAGGTCCTGTCCGCTGGTGGTCGATTCGTTCAACTCGCTCACGTCGTTCTCCTAGTATTCAAAAAGGCTTCAGATTTAAGATGTCAGGTTTCAGATTTCAGATTTCAGGTTTCAGATTTCAGGTTTCAGGTTAAAAACGGCAAGCCGCAAAAACCAGTGCACCGCGCGAGCGGCGCACGTTAAACTTGGGACCCGATACCTCGAACTTGAAACTTGAAACCTTAAACTTGAAACTTCTTTTATGGCGCCGCCGACTTCCCGTCGCGCCGCAGGCCCTCGGCCCGCTGCCGCAAGGCGTCCGGGTCCACCGGCTCCGCCCTCTTCAGCGCGAACCGGAACTCGTGGGCGTCGGTGCGGACCCCCGGCACGACCGTCTCGAACGCCAAGTCCAGCGGCACCCACTCGTAGTACGGCGCCTCGACCTTCGCCGTCGTGACGAGCGACTCATAGCCAGCGGTCTCGAGCCGCACGGCGTACGTGCCGTACCATGTGAACGAGACGGTGACGGGCGTGCGGCCGACCTCGTTGTCGTTGAGCCAGCAGCGGGCGCCTTGCGGCTCGGAGTCGATGGTCAGGGTCCGCTGGACCTGGCCGTAACAGCCGGTCAGTGCCAGGCCCGCCAGAATGACCGTCGCCGCCAGTATGGTGTGTTTCATCATCAGGCCCTCGCCTGCCGGTAGACCTCTGCAACCTCGGCCGACAGCGTCTGCGTATCTATGACCGCCACCGTGCAGCGGCCCGAGAGCCACCCGCAGCACTCCCCGGGATTGACGATCAGGCGGCCTTCCTGGCGGTCGACCTTTGGCTCGTGCGTGTGGCCGCACACGATGATGTCGGATGCCTCGAAGTCCTCGGGCGTCAGGCGTTTCTCGATGTGCACCAGGCACACCTTCTTGCCGCCGAGTTCCAGGCGCCGGGGGCCGTCGGCGAGTTCCGGCACAAGCGCCGCCAGGCCGACCCGCTCGCCGTCGCAGTTGCCGAAGACGGCGTGCAGGGGCAACCGCGTCTGGAGGAGCCGTTTCAGGGCGAACGGAGCGACGAAATCGCCCGCATGCAGAAGGGCCTCGACGCCCGCCTTCTCCAGGTACGCGAGCGCCGCCGCTATGGCCGCCAGGTTGTCGTGCGTGTCGGAAATCGCACCGATCTTCATGGCATCCCCGATTCCAAAAATCCACTATAGGTGGCCGCGCGCGGGGGTGTCAAGCAAAAGCGCGAAGGCAACGCCTCAGGGGTGTGACCGTATTTCATGGTACGCCCGCGAGGAAAGCAGGTGTGGCACGGCTGGCTTGTCCAGCCGTGGGGTCGGCGGCCGGTTCACAACCACGGCTGGACAAGCCAGCCGTGCCACCCTCGGTAACGAAAGGCACCCGTGACTGAGGGGTTACGCGCGAAAGGGCTTTTTGCTTGCCGCCGGCGCTATCGCTTGGGATACTGTTTCTTATGGTGTTTCGCTCCCATCGCCAGGATGGGACGGGCGAAACGCTGTTGCCGTGATGGGCTCCTGGTTGCATGGGGGACGTTACCATGGTCGTCAGAAGAGGATGGCTCTGTCTCGCTGCTGCGATGGTTTGTGCGGCGTTTGTGACCGCTCCGGCCGCGGCCCAGGAGAAGGACGTCTTATGGGCCGTGTCGCAGGCCCCGGCCGATGCCTGCGTCGTGGCGGTGATCCGCAGCGTTCAGGAACTTGAGACGGCCCTGAAGGCGTACATCGGCCCTGAGGGCGAGAGCATCGAGATGGTCAAGCCCCTGGAGGCCACTTGGCCCGCCGGCGCCATGGACGCGACCGGTCCGCTGGTGGCCATCTTGGTGCCCAGCGGCGAGAGTGTCGAGGTCGTCGTCCTGGCCAGGATCAAGGACGAGGCCAAACTGACCGGCGAGGCCGCCGAGGGCAACCTCATCAAGGTCGGCAACACTTTCATCTTGAAGATGGCGCCGTGGGCGGCGATGGCCGAAAAAGCGGAAACGCTGAAGGCCTTTGCGTCCGCTACCGTTCGCATGACCGGCATGGAGTCGCAGCGCGAGGCGATTAGCGCCCATCTTGCCTGGGCCTCCGTGAATCCCAAGTCCCTTGCGGCCGTCGCCAAGACCGCCATCGCTGCCCAGAAAAAGGTCCCAGAGGGGCAAGCACCGCCGGCCATGGCCAAGGATATCCTGACGTGGCTCGTCAGCCTCATGGGCGACGTCCAGTCGTTGACGGCCGTGGCGGACGTGAAGGCCGAGTCGGCCTCGGTGGTCGCCGATATCCAGTTGGTCGAGAACTCGCCGCTGGCCGCCATCGCTGCCGCCACGTTGCCGATCGAGAACTACAAGGCCGGCCTGCCGCTGTCGGACCGCGTCGTGGGCGCCGGCTGGATGCGCGTGGACTGGGGCAAGGCGATGGCCCCCGTGAAGACCATCATCAAGCCCCTCGTGGACATTATGACCGCCAAGGCCGACGAGGCCGCCAAGAAGAACATCGCCGACATGTGGGCGATGTACGACCAGTGGGCCGCCGTCATGGGGTCCGACCTGGCGATGGTGATGGAACCTGGCCTGCCGGGGCAGGGCATGTACCGGATGGCCGAGACGTTCACCGTCACGGACCCCGCCGAGTACGCCAAACTCAAGGCGAAAATGATGGCCTCATCCAAAGACCTCGTGAAGGCCATGATGGGGCAAATGAGCGTCATGCCGGGCGCGCCGTTCATGAAAATGGACATGGACTATAAGGAAGCGGCCGAAACGATCGAGGGCGTTCCGGTCGACGTCATGAAAATGAAGATCGACATCCAGTTGCCCCCCGACGCCCCGCCGGAGGCCAAAGAGCAGATTAAGGCCATGATGGACGCCACCTACGGCCCCGAAGGCATGACGATGCGCATGGCCCTCATCGAGAAGACCGCCGTCTTCACCATCGGCGGCGCCGACGTCATGGCGAAGGCCATCAAGACCGTGCGCGGCCAGGCGCCCGACCTTTCGACCGACCCGAAGGTGGCGGCGGCGGTGGGCCGGCTGCCGAAGGGCGCCTGCGCGGGCGGCGTGATTTCCTTCGCCAACCTCCTGTACATGGCGATGTCCATGACCGACCAGATGCTGAGCCAGACGATGCCGCCCGAACTCAAGGAAGCCGCCAAGGCCGCGAATCTCCCGCCGCTGGAGGCCCCCCCGGCCGCCGACCTGAGCACCGCGGCCGTCACCGTCAATGGCCGCTCGCTACACGTGGAATTGGCCGTGCCGCAGGCCGACGTCCGCAATGCCGCCCAGGTGGGCAAGCGCGCGTCCGAACGCATGATGTGGGTCATGCAGCAGCAGATGAAAATGATGCAGGAACGCATGGAGAAAGAGGGCGCTCCGGGGGCGGCGCCAGACGCCGCGCCGGAGAGCAGCGCCCCGGCCAAGCCCCAGGGGAAGAAGTGATAGCCTGCCCGCCCGGCGCGTGACGTGCCGAAAACCTGACGATCGACACGGCCGCGCCCGCGTGCGGCCGTGCGTTTTTGCCGGGTTTGCGCGGTGGGTCGGAGTTTACCCGCTCGCCCAGTCGAGTCTTCGACCTGGGCGGGGACCCGCCACGAACTTTGCGCGGTGGGTCTCCCGACCCGCCGCGCAAAACACGCGGCGACCGAGGTCGCCGGCTAAGTGTGCCGCCGGGGCTAAGGGCGGGTTCCCGCCGCTGGCCGTTCACTTTGAACCTTGAACCTTGAACTTCTTTGGCTGCCGTTTTGGCCGTTGACGTAAGTCGCATTTTTGCAGAAACACTTACGTCAATTATTAGAGCGGCGCACCCCCTTTTTGGGGGTCCGAAAAGGCAAAAACGGCCTTGGCGCTAGCGCCAGAGGGGGTGGCGCGCTGAAATGTTAAGATGGGCAAGACGAAACCCGGTCCTTTTTGATCAGTTTTGTCAGTTTTTGATCGGAACTTGATAGCGTTTTGAGCCTTCTGGAGCGGTTTTTGACGAGTCGCAAGCGACGTAAGTGGCACTTTTGCAAAAACACTTACGTTCGTGAAATTTTTCACAGGGGTCATAGGTGTCCCCTTTTTGTATAGTTTAACGCGGAGATCGACATCATAAGCGGAGGCGGGAGGCGGGAACAGGGAACAGGGAACAGGGAACAAGCCCGCGGCACTGCCGCGGGATGCAGGGGGGGCCGGGGCGAGCCTCGCGCGACACTGAAACTACGGGCAGCCACATAGGGCTGCCCCTACGCGGGACCGCACAGAACGCCGTTGTAGGGGTGCCCCTGCGGGGGACCGCACAGAACGCCGTTGTAGGGCTGCCCCTACGGGGGACCGCACAGAACGCCGTTGTAGGGGTGCCCCTACGGGGGACCGCACGGAACGCCGTTGAAGGGGCTATCTACGTGGCCGCCCATGCTGTTGAAACGGCAGGCCGCCGACGCATGCACGAAAACCGGGGCGGGCAGCACTTGAAACTTTGAACTTGAAACCTGAAACTTGAAACTGCCGTTGACTGCCTCTGATTGCCTTTGATCCCCATCGCCGCCGGTAAAATATTGACCCGCCTGGCGCGATTCGTTACATTGCCCCCGCAGGCCGCGCGGCACGGCAAGGCAAGAAGCGCCGGCCTTTCCGGAAATAGGGGAAGTTTCCCTGATGGATGGCGACGTGCGTTCTGAGGGAGGAGATCGCAATGAAAGCGATTGGAACACGGAACCTTATACTGGCCAGCATCATTGCTTCTGTTGCTCTGGGAACAGCGCTTGGCGCGACCGACAACCGACCGCCTGACGAGACTGAAAGGCTGCGCGCCGATAACGCCGCGCTCTGGAAAACCGCAAATCGCTTGACCAAGGAAAACGCCGAATTGGCGTCTGAGGTCCAGAGGCTTAGATCGCTATTAGAGAAGGCAGGTATAGATACACGACCATCAGTCAATGCGGGTGCTAACCAGGGAGCAGAACAGGGCAATATCTCCCAAGACAGACCGAAGGACGGGAACACGGCCATCGCCCTTGCCGTCAATAAGTGCGGCCAAACTACCCAAACACTGGCACAAGACCAGGGCCTGACGGACATCCAGAAAAGAATGAAATGGCTGGAGGCAATGCAGGTACTTGATCGTGTCTTGCGCGCGAACTGGATGGTGGTTTCGTACACCATAGAGAATGTGCAATTAAATCCGGATACAGGCACGGCACGCTTGGAATGCTCTTCCGCCAGCATCAAGTCTTCAGATCCGAAGGTTCCTGACGTCGTTTTCCGCACTATTTACCTGTTTGACATCATCGCGACGGAAGGGCAGGCGGCAATGATCACCGCCAGCAGCAAAATGACGGTCGCAGGCTCGCCCGCGCTGAACGTAGACTTCTCCAAACCAGCTGCCAGCCAGCCCGCGATGTTTTATTCAGACCAAATGCCTGGCTACAGGCCACTTGGTGTATTCCTTGGCGATTCGGGCTTATTGTCGTACAGTCTTATGATGATTGGTGAAGGCGCCGTAGTGACGGTGGACGGTCTGCGCCGCACCTCAACAAAATACCAAAGGCCAACGAAAGACCAAGGATCTAGCTCCGATCCGCGGACGGCCTACCCGGAGACGCCGATGGCGCCCAAGGCGCCGAAGCCGTCGCCACCCGTCATCCGGGTTGAGCCGCACCGCGTGCGATGAGCACGTCGAGCAGGTTAGCATCAGGCTTCCCCTAGACGGTGGCGGGCTCGCGTGTTGAACGAGGCGGCATAGTTAGGGACTGCCTGCTATGTCAGCACGCAAGAAGCCGGCGAAAGTGAGCATGAAAGAGTCGGCCAACAAGAAGGTCCACACCCCGCGCTGAAAGCACAAGTGCAAGAGCGTGCCTACGGAGGAGTTTGGGGATCCATGCGACAGTGAGGCAGGAGCACCGTCCGATAGAGGGCCTGGCCGTCAGCAACGCTGGGATTGCGGACCGCTGGGCGCTCGTGGAGATCGCTGTCCCTTGGGATGTCAAGAATATGGTAGGCCAGGCCATGGGCTAGCTTACAGTTAAAGGATGCTGCCATGGATGAAGGTCCCACGACAATCACGACAGCAGAACTGCCCAGGCAAGTGCATGACGATCTGGTGGCCGGCTTGCGGGCATTTTTCCCCGACGCCCAGGAGGACCAGTGTTTGCAATTCAGTCAGGGCCCGCCTGCCTGGGTTGAGATCATTGCCGGCCTTACGAGTTGGACAACAATTCTCAAGATTGCGGCTGGCGCCTACGTGGCACGTTTGGCGGCGCGCCTAGCTGATGAGCACTGGGACAACCGCGCAAAATACCGGAAGGAAGTCATCAACGCACTGGGAATAGGCTTAGACGTGCTGCGGAAGTTCGTTGGCTTGCTGGCGAAAGCGAAGAACGCAATTGGCAGAGAGTTGGGTGTCCGATTGGGCATCCCCGGTCCTGGCCATAGTTTTACATGCGCCTCCCTAAGCTCGGAGTCCGATGAGGAGTTACTGGAGGAGACAGCCCTTTTCGTCCACTACCTGGATGGCATTGCCAAGGCGATTCGGGTAATCTCTCAGCAACCGCATGGAACCGCGGGCAACGTATGGTGTCGCTTCCTTAGGGACGGATTCTGCCTCCTGTGGCAGGACCGTAATCTTGGCCAGTTCCATCAGTTCTTCGGGACGGAGGGTACTCCCCGCACGGAAATCCTGACGGGGTGGCCGAAACGGTAGAAGTAGCGTACAAGGGGATGTCGACGCTAACTCTCACGATATCATCGCCCTCACTTCCCCCCACACCCGCTTAACGTCAATGCTGCCGACCGCGCCGTCGTCCGACCGCACAATGCGACCGTGCGGCCCGCGGGGGCCCCAGACCTGCGGGTTTGTGGGGCTGAAGAGGGCGACCGTGGGGGTGGCGCGGCCGTCGGGGCGGCGGACGGCGGCGGCGATGTGCGTGACGCCGGAGTCGTTGCCGACATACATATCGGCCAGGGCGAGGACGGCCGCCACCTGCTCAAGCGAAAGGTCCGCCAGAACGGTCTCGTCCGGCCCGAGCGCTGCAAGCGTGCCGCGCTCCTGCTCGGCCGGGCCGGAGAGCCAGACGACCTGGCGGCCGGCGCCGGGGGCGAGGGGGTCAGGAGCCTTAAAGGCGTAGGGCTCCTGACCCCTTGCGCCCCCGGTAACGCGGCGAAGGCGCCGGGCGATCTCCTGAAAACGATCGAGCGGCCAGTTCTTCTTCGGCGAACCGCTGCCGGCCCCGATCGCGGCAAACGGGCCGCTGATGCCGCAGGAGGAGAGCCGCCGGCGGGCCTCGTCGAGGAGAGTTTCCGGCACGGGTATTTCGGGCGTCTCGGGCACGGGCGGCAGACCTAAGCGGGCGGCGGCCTGACGCAGGAGCCACGCCGATGCCGGCTCGGTCCAGCCCTGGCGCGGCAGCGGGTCGATGAGGCAGACTTCTCCGGCGGCGTGGGACGGCTTGGTCATGGCGGCGGAGAAGAGGTCGATCACGAGGTCGGCCTCGCGCGCCTCGGGCGGGGCGTGAGAAAACACGTCGAAGTCCACGCAGTCGTCCACGAGGCCGGCCATGCGGGCCAGGGCCGTCCGCTCGCAACGGCCCACCAGGAGCATGCGTGCCGCAGGCCACTTCGCCCGCACCGCGCGCAGCGTGGGCATCGCCTGGACGAGGTCGCCGATGGCGCCCATGTGGATGGTGATGATGTGTTTCATGGTTCTGTCGCCTGGGGGCACGCCCACCTTAGCGCGGTGGGCAGTCCTGCCCACCGCGCGAGCAACCCGGGTTCTGACCCGGAGACGGGCCACGCGCGGCGGGCAAGACTGCCCGCCGCGCTCCGTCCCTATGCATTGGCGATCCATCCGCCGCCAAGGACGCGGTCGTCGCGGTAGAACACGGCCGCCTGGCCGGGTGTGACGGCCGGCTGGGGCTGGTCGAACTTGACCTCGGCGGCCTCGCTGCCGTCGGGCCGCGGGTCCAGCCGAGTCAGCCACGCGGGGGCGGCCGGGTGGCGGTAGCGGATCTGGACGTCGGCCCGGACCGGCTCGCGCGGCGGAGGCTCGTGCCAGACGATCTGCTCGGCCACGAGGCCCTGCGACCGGACGGCCTCGGCCGGGCCGACGATGACGGCGGCGTCGGCGGGCCGGATGCCGACGACGTACAGCGGCCGGCCCACGGCCACACCGAGGCCGCGGCGCTGGCCGATCGTGAAGTTGACGATCCCCTCATGCCGCCCCAACTCGCGGCCGTCCATGTCCAGCACGGGGCCGGGCCGGACGAGGTCGGGCCGGCGCTCGCGCACCAGGTCGCCGACCGTTCCGGGCACGAAGCAGACCTCCTGGCTCTCGGCCTTGTCGTGGACGGGCAGGCCCAGGTCTCGAGCGATGCGGCGGACTTCGGTCTTCGTGAGTTCGCCCAGTGGCAGGCGGATGCGCTCGATGCGCTGCGGCGGGATGGCGAAGAGGAAATACGACTGGTCTTTGTCGCGGTCGCACCCGCGCTTCAGTCGCCGGCGGCCCGCATCCCGCTCGACGCGGGCGTAATGGCCCGTGGCGATGAAGGCCGCGCCCAGCGTGTCGGCGTACTCCAGGAGCCGCCCGAACTTCAGGTCCCGGTTGCACAGGACGCACGGGTTGGGCGTGCGGCCGCATCCGTATTCCTCGCAGAAGCGGTCGATCAGACGCTCGAAGTCGGCGGCGAAGTCGAGGACGGCGAAGGGGATGCCGAGGCGTGCGGCCACGCGTCGGGCGTCGGCGGAGTCCTCGGGCGAACAGCATCGCTTCGGCCCGCCCGCCGCGCCGCTCTCCACGAGGCCCGCGCACATGAAAACGCCGACGGGCTGGCGGCCCTGCTGTTGCAGCAGGGCTGCCGCCACGGACGAGTCCACGCCGCCCGACATTGCCACGATGACCTTTTCGCCCGCCATATCGGCGTATTGTAGCGTGCGTGCGGCGAATGGCCATAGCCTTCGGCTTGTGCCGGTGCGGCGTCAGTCTTGCGGGGGGTGGCATGGTCACGCTGTTGCGTGACCATGCGCCTCCCGGCGGGCGAAAACATGGTCACGCAACAGCGTGACCATGCCACCCTCGTAGGTGGCGGACTGCCTGTGACACCCTGGGTCACATTTCTAGATAGCCGTTCCATTTTTTACGTTGCGTCGGCCGGATTGCTAAGTACACTGTAGCATAAACCGCCGGCAGGGGGGGCGGGCCGTGGCCGGCGGCCGCATGCCGTCACGGTTGTGCCGGGAGCGATGATATGAACACCTCTGACGAACGACGAAAGTATTCCCGCTTCGACGTGCCATGCCGCCTTCGCGTCGAACTGCCAGGCGGCGCGGATGTGCGCACGCGGGCGATCAACATCAGCGACGGCGGAACGTACTTCGTCACGGAAGAGAAGGCACTCGACGTCGGCCACACGGTGACCGTGCGCCTCGCTGTGCCGCGCGACACGGCCAACACGTTCTTCCTGGAGCAGTTTGCCGCCAAGGCCAAGGTGGTCCGCCGCGAACCTGCGGGTGGCGACCTCGCGGGCATAGGCGTGGCCTTGAAGTTCGAGAAGGTGTTGGCCCTGGACCTGCCGTAGAGGCTGTTTCACAACCGGCTTTTAACGCATGATCGCGCGGCGGGCAGTCTTGCCCGCCGCGCAAAGACTGATTTGCGTGCGCGGTGGGCAAGACTGCCCACCGCGCGACACTTAGCTCTGAAACAGTTTCTTAGCCTTCCTGCCGGAAAACCACCCGCCCGCTGACGATTGTGACCACGGCGCGCCCTCGGACGTCCCATCCTGCAAACGGGCAGTTCCGCGCCCGCGACATGAACTGCGCGGGCTCGATTCGCCAGGCGACCTCCGGATCGATGACCGTTACGTCGGCCGTCGCGGCGAGGGCGATGCGGCCGGTATCTATGCCCAGGACGCGGGCGGGATTGACCGTCAGTCGCGCCAGGAGTTCCGGACAGGTCAAGAGGCCGGTCTCGACGAGGGCCTTGGCGTAGATGGGCAGGGCGGACTCCAGGCCGATCATCCCGGAGGGCGCCTCGGCCAGGGGCAGGCGTTTGACCTCGGCGGAGTGCGGGGCGTGGTCCGTGGCCAGGCAATCGATCGAGCCGTCGCGGACGCCCTCGACGACGGCGTCCACGTCGTGGCCACTCCGAAGCGGCGGGCTGACCTTGAAGACCGCGTCGCGGCCGGCCAGCGACTCTTCCGTCAGCGCCAGGTGGTGCGGCGCGGCCTCGGCCGAGACTGGGGCCCCGGCGGCCTTAGCGCGGCGGATGATCTCGACGGCACCCTCCGTAGACACGTGACAGATGTGCACGCGGCAGCCGGTCCGCGCCGCGGCATCGCACGCTCGCTGGACGGCCGCCTCCTCGGCTTCCGGCGGATTGCCCGGCAGCCCGAGGGCGGTCGCCAGCGGCCCGTCGTTGATGACGCCGCCGGCGGCCAGCGCCGCATCCTCGCAGTGGCAGAGGGCGGGGACGCCGAGGCTGGCGGCCAGACGCAGGACATTCTCGAAGACTTCCGGGTCGGCCACGTCGGCGCCGTCGTCGCTGAACGCCACGGCCCCGGCGGCCTGCATGGCAGCCAGGCCGGCGACCTTGCGTCCGGCCCGGCCGGCGGTCTGGCATCCGACCGGCAGCACGCGGGCCAGGCCGGCGTCGCGCCCGCGCTCGACGTAGTACCGGACGGCCTCCGGCGAGTCGATGGGCGGCCGCGTGTTGGGCATCGCGCAGATAGTCGTGAACCCGCCCGCCACGGCCGCCGCGGCGCCGCTGGCGATGGTCTCGGGCGGTACCTCGTTGGCACCGTGGGGCGATTCGCGCAGGTGAACGTGGAGGTCGATGAGGCCCGGGACGACGAGGCGTCCGCGGCAGTCGATCTTCCGGTCGGCGGGGCCAAGCGTGGCGGCTGGCCCGATGGCCGCAATGCGGTCGTCGTGGATCAGGAGATCGGCGAACTCGTTGCGACCGCTTGCCGGGTCGATGATGCGTCCGCCGGCCAGGAGGAGGCGGGTCATCGGCGTTTGCCTCTGGCGGATCTTCCGGCGGCCTGGCGCTCGCGGTCGAGCGCCCCGATGCAGAGTTCGAGGACCGCCATGCGGACCGCCACGCCGCATGTCGCCTGGAAGAGGATGACGCTCTGCGGCCCGTCGGCGATCTCGTTGGCCATTTCGAGGCCGCGGTTGACCGGCCCGGGATGGAGGACGATCGCCCCCGGCTTGGCGCGAGCCAGCCGCGCGGGCGTCAGTTGGTAGCCGCGCGTATACTTGTCGATGTCGAGCGGCAGCGACTCGTGGCGCTCGAACTGGACGCGGAGCATCATGACGGCGTCGCACTCGGGCAGGACGGCGTCAAAATCGGTGCTGGTCTCGACCTTGACGTCCAGGTCTTTCAGAAACATCTGCGGGCCGACGAAAATAACGCGGTTGCCGAACTTCGAGAGGCCGAAGAGGTTCGACCGCGCGACGCGGCTGTGCCGCACGTCGCCCACCAGCGCCAGCGTCAGCCCTTCCAGCCGTCCGAGGCGGCGGCGGATGGCCAGCATGTCGAGGAGGGCCTGCGTCGGGTGCTCGTGGGAATCGTCGCCGGCGTTCAGGACGGAGCATTGGACGGCGGCGGCCAGGCGGTGCGGCGCCTCGCGCTCCTGGTGGCGGATGACGATGGCGTCCAGGCCCATGGCCTCGATGTTGCGGGCCGTGTCGACCAGCGACTCTTTCTTGTTGAGGCTGCTGGTGGCCGCGTGGAACTGGAAGACCCTTGCCCCTAGCCGCTCGGCGGCAAAGGTGAACGAAGTGCGCGTGCGCGTCGAGTCTTCGCAGAAGAGGTTCAGGACGGTGCGGCCCTTCAGGCGCTGCGGGCAGGGCCGCTTGTGCGTGACGCAGGGCAGGTATGCGTCCGCGAGGTCGAGGACCGTCAGAATCTCCCCGGCCGTCATGTCTTCCAGGCCCAGGAGGTGCTTTCTCGTCCACCGAGTCTTGCCGCGTTTGGCCATAGGTCCACCCCCGCCGCCGAATATGTCCGACTTGTGGTTCCCCTGCAAGAGGCAGACTATAGGACGGCAACGGCCTCGTGGCAACCGAAAAGGTGGTTGTGGGGTATGGCGTCAATTACGGTGACAAACCTGCCCCGGGCGGGTGGCATGCCCAGCACGCTGTTTGCTGGGCATGCGTGTGCGACGTGCCAGTAAGCATGCCCACGCGAACGGCGGCGTGGGCATGCCACCCGGCAAAGGGCTTGTCGCTGAGACTGACGCACTACGTTGTGGGGTGGGGCGTAACCGTACAGGCCCCGCCGATTTTCGCTGGCTGCGCGGCCGGAGGCGCGGTAGGTTTGATGCGGTCGATGGGACCGGTAAGGCGCGGCCCGGGGCGGGCGGCGCGCGGCCAAGGATCGAGGACGCGATTCATGAGCAATATCAACAGGCTGTGGCTGCTGGGGATTCTGCCTATTGCGGTTGTCGCGCTGGGCACAGGCACGGCATGGGCCGAGGCGCCGTCGATTGCAGCCCCCGTGCCCGGTGGCGCCGTGGCGGCGCCGCCGGCGACGGCGGCCGCGCCGAGCCCTCAGGAAGTGGAGTGGGCCGTCCACATGAAGGACGCGCGGGATGCCTATCAGAAAGGCGATTTCGCCAAGGCCGAGTCCGAAGTGGCCGCGGCCGTGAAAGTGGCCGAGACGTTTCCGCCGAAGGATGAGCGACTGGGCATGACCCTGAGCAACCTCGTGATGGTCTACACCGTGCAGCGCAAGTTCTCTTATGCCGAAGAGCCGGCAAGGCGCGTCGTGGAATTTGCCGAGAAGGCAAACGGTCCCGATCACCCCTCGGTGGCCATGACCCTGAACGACCTGGCGGGAATCTATAAGGAAGAGGGCAAACTGGCGGAGGCCGAGGCGATATACAAGCGCGCCCAGGGCATCCTTGAAAAGGCCAAAGGAACCGAGGTCCAGGCCTCGATGATACTCCTGAATCTGGCCGAAGTGTACCGCGACCAGAAGAAGTTGCCCGAGGCGGAAGCGGCCGCGAAGAAGGTGCTGGCGGTGCGAGAGAAGGCCCTCGGGCTCAACCATCAGTCGGTGATGTCGGCCCTGCAGACGCTGGGCACGATCTACTCCGCCGAGGGCAAACACGCCGACGCCGTGGCCACTCAGCAGCGGGCCATGGCCATCTGCAAGAAGGCGCTGGGCTGGAGCCGGCCCGCCATGATGCAGGCCCAGGCTGCCCTGGCGGAGGCGTACATGGCCGACGGCAAATACGGTGACGCCGAGACGCTCTACAAGAAAGCCATCGAGTTGGCGCAAGGCGGCCTCGGGCCGAGCAATTATGTCCTGGCCACCGTGCTCGAGAAATACGCGGCCCTCCTGAAGACGACGAAGCGCGACGCGGAGGCTGCAACGATGGAGTCTCTCGCCAAGGACGTTCGCCAAGGCAGGCCGATAACGTTGCCCACTTCGGCGCCGCCGGCGGCCCCGGCGACGCCTGCGCCGGCCGCTCCGGTGACGCCCGCGCCAGCCGCGCCTGCGGCCCCCGCGGCACCGCCCGCCCCGAGCGAGCCGGCGCCGACACCGGCCGCGACGGAAGGCAGTTCCACGCCGCCGGTCAAGCCCCAGGTGCCGCAGGCCCCGGTCGCGCCTGCGCCGGCAGCGCCCGCCGCACCGCCACCGGCGCCTGCGGAGAAGTAGCACCGCCGTGCTAGTGTAGTGTTTCAGAATTATCGCACATTATGGTATCGGGTGCCACGGCTGCGCTGTTTGCAGCCGTGCTCTGCGTGCAACGACCACACGGTTGCTGAACGGCGCAGCCGTGGCACCCGATTCGATAAGGTACGGGAATTCCAGAGCACTACACTAGGAGCGTACGGGGCGGGTCTGTTTGGCGCGCGGCTGGGCGAAGAGCATCGGCAGCGAGGCCAGCAGGCCGCGGACCGTGTACAGGGCCTCGACTTCGCCGCGGCAATTGTACCAGCACGCGCGGCAGGAGTTGGCCTTCCACCTCTGCCTGAGCAGGCGCACGAGGTCGGGCATCGGCGTTTCGACGATCGAGCCGACCGGGTTGGCGCGGTCTTCGACGCACTTGGCCACGAGGCCCCGCTGGTCTATGTTGAAGGTGGCCTGTCCCGCGCGGCAGCCGGCGAGGCCGCCGCCCAACGCCGCATCGAACCGCGACAGGAAATACGGGTTGGAGAGGACCGCACGGTACTTCCGCCGCAACCCCAGGAGTTTCTCCGAGACGGGCGTCCGCGCGCGGTGCGACTCATCGCCCGTCTTCAGGACGCCGTAGGGCTGGACCATGAAGTTCACGCCCAGGCGCTCGGCCAGCGCGACGACGCCTTCGAGGGCGTCCTGGTTGTCGGCCGTGAGGACGGCCATGATGTTAACGCGCTGGTGGCGGGCCGAGCGCGTGTCGCGGAAGGTCTCCACGGCCCGCACGGCCTCGGCCATGGCGCCTTGGCGGCCGCGCTGCGCATCGTGGCGGGCGGCGTCGGGGTAGTCGATCGAGACGCTGACGCCCCAGAGGCCGGCCTGCCAGAGTTCGCGGGCCTTTTCGGGCGTCACGTGCCAGCCGTTGGTGGTGAGGAACGGGAAGTGCCGCCTGGCTAGAACCTCTACGATGTCGGCCAGGTCGTGCCTGAGGAGCGGTTCGCCGCCCGCGAGGTTGATCAGTCGCGAGCCGCCGCGCCCCAGGTTGGCGGCCCCGCGCTCGAAGTCCCGGACGGAGAGTTCCTCGGCGGCCGCGTGCGGCTCCTTCCAGTAGCCGCAGATGCGGCAACGGAAGTTGCAGCGGTAGGTCACCTGCCAGGAGCACCAGAGCGGCGTGCGGGCGAGGTAGGCGCGTACGAGGCCGAGTTTCTTGCGGCGAGCGGTCAGTTTCGTGGTCATCGCTTTAGATTCTGCGCGGCGGGTCAGGAGGGCCTGTTGCCCAATTGCCGTTCATGTAGGGTGGGTGCTATGCACCCACGCTGATGCCGTTATGCCGTAAACGTCGGATGATTACTCCGTACCCACGCCGAAGCCGTTGCCATCACGTATGGGCGCCCGCGTATACGATACCCTCCCAATACAGCAGCGTGGGTGCATAGCACCCACCCTACATTTGGGCAACAAGCCCATGAGACCCGCCGCGCAAAGTTGCGCTGTCAGGGCCTGCGTTTAGCCGGCGCGAGGAACGGCTTGAGCAGGAGTTCGTGCAACGTTCCCCGATTCCCAATTCTGACGCGCCGGGCCAGCCGTATCAAGGGGGCGATGTGCGGCCGCAGGACGGCGTATGGAAGTTCCTCACACGCCGTGATGAGGTCGTCGGCCGAGAGGCGCGACAGGGCGACGGCCGGCCGCCCCGCCAGGTGGGCCGCCGCGGGGTCCGGCACGAGCCATCCGTTCTCGTGGGCGATCTTGTGGGCGGGCGTCCCGGGGACGGGATAGTGGAGCGCGGCCTCGACGCGGTCGGGCTCCATGCGGCGCAGGAACTCCACGGTCTGATCGAGGCTGACCGGGGTCTCGTACGGTGCACCGATCTCGACGCAGGCAACCGACGGAATGCCGGCCGCCCGCAGCGCCGCGAACGCCGCCGCCGCGGCCTCGGGCGAAAGGGCCATGCCGAGCACGTCGTTGCGGATGAGGGCCGACCCGCTTCCGATCGGGATGCGCACTTCCTCGCAACGGACCTGCGCCAGAAGTTCGGCCGTCGGCAGCGTGATGTCGGCGGCGTGGAGGGTGGTGCGGATGGGCAACCCGATCTCGTCGGGATACCGCTTGGCGAAGGCCGCCAGCCACTCCGGCGCCGAGGCCCACCGCACGTTGCCGATGCGAAAGCCCCCCAGGTCCAGAAGAAGGGCAACCATCTCGTGCATCTCCGCCAGCACGGCGTCGAGCGGCCGATGGAGGACCGGCCACGCGGCGGTCGGCGGCCAGACCGTCTGAGGCGGAGGCGCTGCGGGCCGGCCCTTGGGCGCCGGCGCCTGGCCGCTCTCGCCGCCGCGAGCCACCTCGATCTCCGCGAATCCGGCGGTGTCGACCAGGAGGTCCGACAGGTAAAGGTCGCGGGCCGGGAGGGGAAGGTCCGCCAGCGATGCCGGCGGCCGCGGCGACGGGTTGCGCATGACACCCGTCTCGTACTTGACCCAGAAGGCGGGCGTGCGCAGGTGGTCGAGGCTGCTCGTGCGCGACGCCAGGTAATCGGGCGCAACGAGGTCGGCCGGCCCGACAGCAACCGCCTCGGCGCCCGTCATGCTGAGGCATTCATCCGGCTTTAGCGAAGCGTGCGGCCCGAAGGCGATCAGCGGCGACCCGTGGATCTGGGCCATCGCTCCGGCGAGGCGGAACGCCAGGTCCGCGGCCAGGCTTTCGACGTATATCAAGACGAGGTCCGGACGGGGTAGCGAGGCGATTGTGGCGAGGGCCGCCTCGTCGCATGCATCCAGGACGAGCAGGGCCACGTTGTGCCCGCGGGCTCGCAGGGCTGCGGCCGTGGCCGCCACGTCATGGCGGTAAGGCCGTTCTGCCGCGCTGGGGCCGGCCACGGGTTGAAGGATCGCCAGGTTCATCCACTACTCCCGGTAATGCGTCATTTACGAGGGTGGCATGGTCACGCTGTTGCGTGACCATGTGCCTCGCAAGTCGCGCGGTGGGCAGTCTTGCCCACCGCGCGGCGGGCAAGACTGCCAGCCGCGCGTGTCTGTCTTACAGTTTCAAGGTTAACGGACTGCTAGCAAGCGGGCGAAAAGCGGTTCGTCGGTCGCCAGGCCGCAGACGTCCCTCAGTACGGCCTCGCGGCCGCGCGTCGCGAGCATTTCCTGAAGCCGGACGGCCCCGGCATCGTCAGGGTCATTATACTGAATCGCCGCCCGGATGCCGACCAGAAGGTGTGCGGGATCCACGCCTTCCTCGTCTTCGAAGGCCCGCTGCCGGGCGGGGGCGAAGCCGAAACGAGAGCATAGGGCGCGGCCGGTTTCATCCATCGCACCGCGGACGACCGCCGCAATCGAGCCGTCCTCCGTCGCCTGCCAGATGAACTTCTGACCCGACCGGTACCCGAGGTAGGCGGCGACGGCGTGGGCCATGTTGTGCGACGCCAGTTTCTGACGCAGATGCGCCGCGAAGTTCGCGACGGGTTCCACGTCGATCACGTGCGGTACGGGGCCGCGGAAGGCCGTCGCATCAACCACCAGCCGCGCGATCGGCTCGCACGCGAGCCACAGCGGGTCGCGGCTGAGCATCTCAGGGGGCGGCACAGGCACGGTGCGGCTGACGACCGCGCCGACGAAGCCGAAACGGGCGTCGAAGTCGGCCCGCGAGCAGCGGGGGCCGATGGCGGCGAATGCGGCCCAGACGTGATCGCTCAGGATGCGGCCGGAGTCCATCAGGTTCTCGCAAGCGATAACGTTGAGCGGTCCGGCGACGCCGCGGCGAATGCGCAGCGCCAGGCCGCGCGCGACCGACGGCGCAACGTCCGGCAGGTTGCGGGCGCCCACGGCGGTGCAAACGAGCCCTGCGTCCACGATGGCCTCGGCGACGGCTTTAATGTCGGCCGCGTCGAGGGCCGAGAAGCCGGCGACGTGCACGGGCTTGTCGCCTGCGTTGGTGACGTGGTGGACCTCGTACGAACTCGCCCCCTGGAGGGCCTTGACGAGGGGGTGGTCGATGTCGACGAAAACCGTTCGGTAACCGCTTGCGAAGAACAGTTCGCCCATGAGGCCCCGCCCGATCTTTCCGGCGCCGAACTGGACGGCGGCCGGGGGGCTGGAAGTGGGGGCGTCCATAAAGCGTTCCTACTCGGCGAAGGCGGCCGTTATGCCGCGCGCCGCTTCAGGCAGGCACAGCCGGTGAATGAGCGTTTCCATGACTAGGCGGTCGTTGGGCGTCGACTTGGCCTCCAGGTCGGCATCGACGAGGGCCTGGTAGGCGTCGGCCAGGTGCGTGTCGGAGAAGGCCGCGACGGCGCGGCGGACGCGGTCGCGGGCGTAGTAACTGACGGCGGCCTTTTCCATCGCGGCGTCGGGGCTCATCTTGCGCGAGAGGGCCTTGACGCGAAGAAGTTGCCGGAACGTCGGCCTGAGGAGCCCCACGATCTGCGGCGCCACCATACCCTCGGTCCAGAAGACGTCGAGGAGTTCCAGTGCCCGCGCGACCTTGCGTTCGGCGACGGCGTCGCAGAGTGCCCAGACGCGCTCGTGGTGCCCTCGGGCCACGAGGGCGTCGACGTCGGGCACGTCGATCTTTTCCGCATCGCCGACATAAAGGGCCAGGGCGTCGAGGGCCGACAGGAGCGACGCGAAGTCCGTCCCGAGGGACTCCACGAGCATCTGGGCGGCGCCGAACGACAGTTTCTTCTTATACAACCTCGCGGCCTCGCTCTGGAGCCACGCGGGAAGCCGCGCCGCGTCCGTAAGTTCGCAGATCACCAGGATGCCGGCCTCGGCGACGCGTTTGGCGAGGTTCGTCGACTCGTTCCACGAGGCCACCTCGAGGCACAGGGACCCCGTGGATGCCGGCTGCTCCAGGTAGTCTCGTAGCACGTCTCGGATCTTTTCGCCCTTGCGGGCGGGCTTGTCGAGAAAGTCCTCGGCCTCGCGGACGATGACCAACCGACGCGGGGCCAGGAAGGGGAGCGTCCGTAGCGAGTCCATTACGTCTGCCAGGACGGCGTCCTGGCCGTTGGTCTCAACGACCGCCAGCCCGGGGTCGGCGTCGCCGACGGTCTGGTTGCGGACGTGGTGGCGGCCCTGCGCCAACAGGTACGGATCCGTGCCGCGAAGGACGTAGATGGGCCGCGCTGCCGCGCCTTTCTCGGCGCGGAAGTCGCTCAGCCTTATCCCGGCGCTCTTCTTGGAATCGCTTCGGGCCATAGACTGCTTTTATGGCACATCCGGCGGGGAAAGGCAAGGGCTTCTGAGCGATGCAAGCATGGGGCGTCAGTGACGCAGTCTAGCGTAGTGCTTCAGAATTATCGCACATTACGGTATCGGGTGCCACGGCTGCGCTGTTTGCAGCCGTGCTCTGCGTCGAACGGTGGCACGGCTGCGAACAGCGCAGCCGTGGCACCCGGCCACCCTGGATAAGATATCATCTGAGTGAAGCACTACACTAGCGCTGTCATACAAGTGCCGCGGCGCTGCTAATGTCGCGGGCCGATCCGGTCGAAGCCGCAGGCCTGCTGGAAGTTTTCGAGGATGGCGATGATCGTGCGGCTCATGGCGATGGCCGTGCCGTTCAGGGTGTGAACGAGTTCGGGTTTGGCGCCTTGCCCGCGGCGGAACCTGATGCCAAGGCGGCGGGCCTGGTAATCGGTGCAGTTGGAGGTGGACGTGATCTCGCCCCACTGGCCGCCTTCGCCGCGTCCGGGCATCCATGCCTCCAGGTCGAACTTGCGGTAGGCCGGGCCGCCCAGGTCTCCGGTGCAGATGTCGATCACGCGGTAGGGGATGCCGAGGCGCTGGTAGATGCCCTCTTCGATGCGCAGGAGGTCCAGGTGCATCGCGTCGGAGTCCTCCGGCCGCGTGAAGGCGAACATCTCGACCTTTGTGAACTGGTGTACGCGGTAGAGGCCGCGGCTGGCGCGGCCGTATGCGCCGGCCTCGACGCGGAAGCAGTGGCTGATGCCGCCCGACTTCATCGGCAACTTTTCGCCCGGCAGGATCTCGTCCATGAGCATGCCGCCCAGTGTGATCTCGGCCGTCGCGATCAGCCCCAGGTCCATGCCGTCGATGCGGTAGATCTGCGACTCTTCGCCGCGCGGATTGAAGCCGCAGCCCTCCAGGACCTTCATCTTGGCCATGTCGGGCGTTTCGTGCAGGGTAAAGCCCTCGCGCTGAAGCGTTTCCAGGGCGAAGCGGGCCAGGGCCAGTTCCAGCAGCACGGCCTCGTTCTTCAGGAAGTAGAAGTTTGAGCCGGTGACCTTGGTGCCGGCGTCGAAGTCCACCAGATTCAGGGCCTCGGCGATGGCCACGTGGTCGCGGGGCTTGAAGTCGAACTTGGGGATGTCGCCCCAGCGGCGGAGTTCCTTGTTGGCGGCCTCGTCGCCGCCGATGGGCGATTCGGGGTGCGTCAGGTTCGGAATCTTCGACTGCTCATCGCGGAGTTCCTTCTCGACCGACTCCTGGCGGGCCTCGAGTTCGGCGATCTTCGTCTTCAGGCCGCCCACTTCCTGGACGAGGGCGGGGCGCTCGGCCTCGGATGCCTTCGGGACGCGCGACGAGATATCCTTGCGGCGGGAGCGGGCGGCGTCGAGTTCGACGATGATTGCCGACCGCTCGTCGGCCAGCCGCAGGACTTTGTCGATATCGGCCTTCATCCGCCGGTTCTCCGTGTTGCGGCGGACCTCGTCGGTGCGCGTGCGAATCGTTTCAAGATCGAGCATAAGGGCCTTTCGTAGCCGATGACCGTACTGCCGGCCATTGTGCCGCAAAGGCGGGCGCGTTGCAAGGTTTTCGTGCGAACGCAGGCGCACCCGGGGCGGGGCAGTGTTGGAATATGTTGGCAGAGGTCGAGTCTCGCCTGTACGATGAAAATGGGGATGCCTGTGCAGGTTGGCTTGACCGAGTTGTTTGGGGAGGCCCAGGCCATTGAGGCGAAGTCGGGCATGACAAAGCGAGTTTATGTTGAGACAAGCGTGGTGAGTTATTTTACCGCGCGTCCGAGCCGCGACCTTATAATCGCCGGCCACCAGGAGGCCACGCGCGAACTCTGGCCGAGCCTCGGCGCCGACTATGACGCCTACATTTCGGCGCTGGTTTACGAGGAAGCGGGGAAGGGCGATCCGGAGAAGGCCCGGCGGCGTCTTGGCGCCATCGGGTCGTTTCGCATGCTCGCGGTTGACGACGAGGCCCGGATTCTGGCGGCGAAGATCATCGAGGGTGGGGGAATTCCCGAGGACTATCCAGAAGATGCTCTTCATGTTGCGGTGGCTGCCGCCAACGGAATCGACGTGATCATTACGTGGAACTTCGCCCATCTGAATAATCCATTCACGCGCATGGTTGTCCGGCAGGTTATTGAGAACGAGGGGTACAAGTGCCCGGAGATCTGCTCCCCGGAAGAACTGTTGGAGGCCGGTCAGTGAAAGACCCCATTGTGGCGGAAGTGCGAAAGCACCGAATGGAGCACACGCGGAAGTTCGGCGGCGACCTCGACGCGATTTGTGCCGACCTGCGCGCTATTCAGGGGGCTTCCGGTTACGAAGTTGTCCGCCTGGCTCCCAGAAAATTGAGGCGATCAAAGAGACATGCAACGCGTGGAAAACCGCGCGGCTGAAAAGGTTGCCGACAAAGGCCGCGCCGAAGCACGCCGGGTTGGCAGCGAGAGCCGGTAAATCCGCAAGCCTGTCTCTTCTCGGCCAGGCACGTGGCGCTGGCAAGAACGACGTCCGGATTCACGGCCTCGTTGTACCTGGCGCCCACGTACTCGAATTCGATGCGGCCGTTGGTCCCGACGATTTTCCCGAAAAAATCCGCCTCACCGATTTGACAAGAAGGCTTTCTTGGGGTATAGTATCGGACAAGAGCGGAGGGGCTGTACAAACGCTCTAAAGTCGTCGTTGCGGGGCGGGATTACGAGGGTAGGAGTCCGGCCTGCTTTGTTTTGCAGGGGGGATGCCAAGTTGGCGTTGCTTCGCCCCCTTCAGGGCCGGTCTCCGGCGAACAGCCGGTGCCCGGCCCTTTTGTTTTGCGCGAAACGATTACGCCACTCGGCACAACGCCGTGAGGAGCAGAAAACGGCTCGTACAGAAGGAGATTGGCGATGATCAGCGTAAGAGGCGTGGCGAGGGCGGTGGTGGCGGCGGCGGTGTGTGTGTTTCTGGTCTCGGCCGCCGAGGCGGTGGTCAACATCCAGACCATCCCCGTGGGCAATCCGGGCAATACGGCGGATATTCACGGTGCGGGCTCCGGCGCGGTGGCCTACACATACAACATCGGCAAGTTCGAGGTTACGGCCGGTCAGTACACGGGGTTCCTCACCGCCGTGGCCAAGACCGACACCTACGGGCTGTACAACACGGAAATGTCGCGGACCGACAACGGCAGCGGGATCACGCGGAGCGGCTCCTCGGGCAGTTACGCCTACAGCGTCGATCCGGCCTTCGTCAACCGTCCGGTGAACTATGTGAGTTGGGGCGATTCGGCCCGTTTCGCCAACTGGCTGCACAACGGCCAGCCGACGACGGGCGGGCAGGGCCTGAGCACGACCGAGGACGGGGCGTACTACCTCAACGGCGCGACGAGCAGTGCCCAACTTATAGCCGTCAGCCGCGAGGCGGATTGGAAGTGGGCGATCACCAGCGCGGATGAGTGGTACAAGGCGGCGTACCATAAGAACGATGGCGTGACGGGCAACTACTGGGATTATCCCACGGGCAGTAACACGGCCCCAGGGCGGGACATGGCCGACGCATCCGGCAACAACGCCAACTATTTCTGGGACTGGTACATCGGTATCTACCCCATCGATTCCGGCAAGTACACCACGGTCGCCGGCGAGTTCCAGAACTCCGACAGCCCCTACGGCACGTTCGACCAGGGCGGTAACGTCTGGGAGTGGAACGAGGCGATCCTGTACGGGTCCGATCGCGGCCAGCGGGGCGGGTCGTTCGGCCACAACGTCAAGTACCTGCACACGACGAATCAGTACATCTCCTCCCCGACGATCGAGGCCAGCACTTACGGGTTCCGTGTCTCCGAGGTTCCTGAGCCGGCTACAATGAGCCTGCTGGCACTGGGCGGGCTGGCGCTTGTGGCGCGGCGGCGCGGGCGGAAGTAACCTCAAGTCGAGCGGCAACCTTTGGCGGGCGGCTCTACACGGGCCGCCCGCCGTTTTGCCGCCAGGCATGCCCAGCCCGTAGCGCGGGGGTTTATCCCCCGCGCCTTCCTTAACGCGGGGCACAAGGCCCCGCGCTACGGTGCGTACCCGCCCAGGCCGGTAAACTCCGACCCGCCGCGCAAAGCGCGCGTTTATTTAGCCCCCGGTGAATACACCGGGGGCGGCGCGGCCACAAGCGCCCTCCCGCGTGCCGCCCCCCGTGTATTCACGGGGGGCTAAATAGGGCCGAGGGCCGCGCAAATCGCAATCCTGCGCTGTCGTACTTGGTACGCCCGCTCGCCCAGTCGAGTCTTCGACTTGCATGGCCGCCGGCCGCGTGTAGAATAGTAGCCTGTCAGTTCTTAATCTGTGGGTGCCACGGCTGCGCAGTTTGCAGCCGTGGTCGTCGGCAGGGAAACACGGCTGCAAACTGCGCAGCCGTGGCACCCACATAATTAGAGTTGACGGACTAATAGGGCGAGTTGGGCACCTGTTGAGGTCGCAAGGCTATGGCACTCAATCTGACGCCGATGTATCTGAAGGCCGAGGAGGTGTATCGCAAGGCCAAGACGAATGCCGAGAAACTCGCCGCCCTCGAGGAGATGTACGCCCTCCTTCCCAAGCACAAGGCGTCGGAGAAGATGCAGGCGGACCTCAAGACCCGCATGTCGAAACTCCGCCAGGCCGGCGAGCCGCCCAAGGCCCACGGCGGCATAGACCTCTTTCACGTCGATAAGCACGGGGCAGGGCAGTTCGTCCTCCTCGGCATGCCCAACAGCGGCAAGAGCGCCCTGGTGGGCAGCCTGACGAAGGCCCACGTAACCATCGCAGCGTACCCGTTCTCAACGCACGCCCCGGTGCCGGGGATGATGGCGTTCGAGGACATCCAGATTCAGATTGTCGACATGCCGCCCGTGACGGCCGAGGGGCCCATGCCCGGCATGGTCGGTGCGCTGAAGGCGGCCGACGGCATCATCGTCTGCATCGACCTTGCGGCCGACGTGCTGGAACAGGTCGACGTGTGCATGGGCCTGCTGGAGGCCCGAGGCATCGTGCCCCTCGGCCGGGAGGCCCCCGAGGGGGGCATGGCCAAGCGCATGCTTATCGTCGGCGCCAAGGTGGACCTGCCCGGCGTGGCCGACAGTTTTCAGGCCCTGAAGGAACTCCACGGCGGCATCGCCCCGATGGTGGCCGTCAGCACCGAGACGAGCGAGGGCCTGGGTGAAATTCCCCGACAGTGCTTCAAGTTGCTCGACGTGATCCGCATCTACTCGAAGGAGCCCGGCAAGCCGCCCGACAAGGGAAAACCGTTCGTTCTGCCGCGCGGCAGCACCGTCCTCGACTTGGCCAACGTCATCCACCATGACATTGCGGCGAACCTGAAGCGTGCGCGGATCTGGGGGAATAACGTGTACGAGGGCCAGTCCGTGCCCCGCGAACACGTCCTGTCGGACCGCGACATTATTGAATTGCACGTGTGAGGGTTGATATTGGGCTTGACGATTTGCTCCAGGGCGGGTTTAATTGCACGCAAGCCAAGTTGCGACCGCGGGTTACACGATTGCGGGGTAAACCAGCGGAGGCAGTCTTTCCAATCGGGGTTGGAGTGGGGGTCTTTGGCCGGCGAGGCGCCGGCATCAGTGCATACCTTTTTTGTCTCTGCGAGGTGATCATGCCGGGACCGCGGAAACGTATCGGTGAGATTCTCAAAGAGTGGGGCAAGATCACCGAGAGGCAACTCACCGACGCCGTTGCGCGGCAGGCTCGAAGCGGGCGGCGGATAGGTGAAATCCTCATGGCCACCGGCGCCTGCACCGAAGAGGACATCAGCCGCGCACTGGCCCTCCAGTTCGACATGGAGTTCATCGACCTCGATGTTGCCACCATCAAGCCGGAAGTTCTGGAGATGATGCCGGAAGCGATGATGAAGGAGTACCAGATCGTCCCGCTGGAGTACAAGGACGGCCGGCTGAAGGTGGCCATTACGGACCCGCTGGACCTGGAATCGGTGGACGCGATGCGGTTCCGGCTGAACATGGACGTGGACTGCGTCCTGGCGGCCCGTGAGAAGGTCCATGCGATTATCAAGGGTTACACGGAGGACGCGGAGTCGGAGACGGTGGATACGATGCTCCAGGAGTTCACGTCGACGGACGTGGACTTCGTGGACCGCGGCGAGAAGGGGGCCGCGCTGAACGCCGAGTCGGCCCCGATCATCCGCCTGGTGCAATTGATGATCACCGAGGCGGTCCGGATGCGGGCGAGCGACATTCACATCGAGCCGCTGGCCAACCGCATCCGCGTGCGGTACCGCATCGACGGCGTCTGCATCGAGCGCGACGCCCCGCCCAAACGGCTCCAGGGGTCGATTACGACCCGCGTGAAACTGATGTCGGGGATGCAGATCGAGGAAAAGCGCATCCCCCAGGACGGCCGTATCCGTATGAAACTCGACGGCGCGGACCTGGACTTCCGCGTCTCGACCCTGCCGGCCTACCACGGCGAAAGCATCGTGCTGCGTATTCTGCGGCGGGAGTCCATCACCGTCGGCCTCGACGGCCTGGGTTTCCTGCCCGACGACTTCGAGGTCTTCCAGAAGTTGATCGAGCGTCCGAACGGCATTCTGCTGGTCACGGGGCCCACCGGCTCGGGCAAGACCACCACCCTGTACTCCGCCCTGAACAAGTTGAATACCCCCGACCGCAAGATCATCACGGCCGAGGACCCGGTGGAATACCACATCTCGGGCATTAACCAGGTTCAGGTGAACGAGACGATCCACCTGACGTTTCAGCGGATTCTGCGTGCGATGTTGCGTCAGGCGCCCAACGTGATCCTGGTTGGCGAAATCCGCGATATTGAGACCGCCGAGATGGCCATCCAGGCCGCTTTGACCGGACACTTGGTATTCAGTACGCTTCATACCAACGACGCGCCCAGTGCGATCACCCGTTTGATCGATATGGGCGTCAAGCCGTTCCTGGTGGCCAGTTCGATCCAGGCCGTGATGGCCCAGCGGCTGATCCGCGTCCTGTGCCCCGAGTGCAGAGAAAAGGACGAACAGGTCGACCTGGGGACCCTCCGGGCGATGGGCGTCACGGAGGAGCAGTTGAGCAAGGCGACGTTCTTCCGGCCCGCGGGTTGCCCGAAGTGTCATAATATGGGGTATCGCGGCCGTTTGGGCATCTTCGAGATCATGGTCTTGAATACGGAACTGAGAGAATTGGCCTTCAAGCACCGTCCGTTGAGCGAGATGAGACAGGCGGCCCGCCTCCTGGGTATGCGGACCCTGCTGGAAGACGGCTTGATTAAGATTATGCGCGGCATTACCACACTGGAGGAGGTCCTCGGGATGGCCGCAAAAGAAGGGACCACGACCTAGACATAAGGTTTGACGGCTTGCCGCGGTTGCCGTTGTGCCTGTCAGTCTCCTAGAATTGAAGTGTCGCACGGGGCGTTTGCAAGGACGGGGCTATGATTCAGATCGATAAACTGCTTCAGTTCGTCATCGCGAAGAATGGCTCGGACCTGCATCTGCACGTCGGCCGCGCGCCCGTCGTACGTCTCCACGGCCGCCTGAAGTCCCTGGAGACCGAGACTCTCGGCCCCGAGGACACCGTCACCCTGATGCGGAGCATCACCCCCGACCGCAACCAGCAGGAACTCGACGAGGTCGGCTCGACGGACTTCGGCTTCGGTTACCAGGACAAGGCACGGTTCCGCGTGGCGGTGTTCAAGCAGAAGGGGCACATCAGCATGGCGCTGCGGCTGATCCCTTCGCGGCTGATGACGCTGAAGGAAATCGGCCTGCCGGACATCGTGGAGTCCCTGCTGTGCCGCCAGAGGGGCCTTTTCCTCGTCACGGGCCCGACCGGGTCCGGCAAAACGACCACCCTGGCGTCGATGATCAACTACATCAACGAGAACTTCGACCGGCACATCATTACGATCGAAGAGCCGATCGAGTACTTTCACTCGCACAAGAAGTCGATGATCAACCAGCGCGAACTGGGCACCGACGTGATCAGTTTCGAGGAAGGCGTGCGGCGGGCGCTGCGGGCCGACCCCGACGTCATCCTGATCGGCGAAATGCGCGACCTGCACACGATGGAAGCCGCCGTCCGGGCCGCCGAAACCGGCCACCTGGTCTTCTCCACGCTTCATACCACGGGTGCCGCCGGCACGGTCAACCGCATCGTCGATGCGTTCCCGGTCGAACAGAAGGACATGATCCGCGTCCAGTTGGCCAGTTGCCTCATGGCCGTCATCAGCCAGACGCTCGTGCCGCGCATCGACATGCCCGGCCGTATCGCGGCCTACGAGTTCATGTTGATCAAGCCGGCCGCGCAGAACCTCATCCGCAAGAACGAGCCGTACCGGCTGGAGTCCTACATCCAGACCGGCCGCAAGTACGGCATGCAGTTGCTCGACGAGTCGCTCTGGGACATGTACTCGCGCCGGATCATTTCGGCGGACGAAATGCTGATCCAGGCGCAGCGCCCGGAAGAGATTGGCGAAAAACTGTCGGAGACGGCCGAGGGGCGCGAGGCGCTGAAACGCTCGCGCGGCCTCGTCGACGAGAGCGACCTGAAGGCGTTCCAGAGGACCGCCGCACGGTAATGACACCGGCGGAGATCGGAGAGGGCTGAGCGTGAGCCGCGCATCTTCCAAGGAGCCTGTGGGCGCCGGGCTGAAACGCAAACGCCTCGGAGAAGTCCTGGTCTCCATGGGCAAGGTCAAGCCCGACCAGGTCAACGAGGCCCTCAAGGTCCAGAAAGACAAGGGCGGCGCCATCGGCGCCGTACTCGTCGACCTGGGCTACTGCGACCAGTCCGACGTCACGGCGGCGCTGGCGGTCCAGATGGGCATGCGCCGCGTGGAACTCGACGAACTCGAGATTCCACCCGAGGTCATCGAGAAACTCGACGCGATGACCGCCCGCAGTTACAGCGTCGTCCCCATCGAGTTCGACCTGGGGCGGCTGACCGTGGTGATGGCCGACCCCAACAACTTCCGCGCCATCGACGAACTGCGCACCCTGCTGGGATACGAGGTCGTGCCCGCCGTGGCCGACTCGGCGGCGGTCGTCCGCGCCCTCGACAAGTACTACGCCCAGGCCGAGTCCGTCGAGCAGGTGATCGACGAACTCGGTTCCACCGCCGAGTGGATCGCCGAGCACGAAAACAGCATCGACCTGGAAGACATCCGGGCGATGAGCGAGAGCCAGCCCGTCAAGAAACTACTGAACCTGGTGCTCCTGGCCGCCATCCGCGACAAGGCATCCGACATCCACTTCGAGCCGTTCGAGGACGAGTTCAAGATGCGGTACCGCATCGACGGCGTCCTTTACGAGATGGTCCCGCCGCCCAGGCACATCGCCCTGGCCGTGGCGAGCCGCATCAAGGTCATGAGCAACCTCGACATCGCCGAGCGGCGCGTTCCCCAGGACGGCCGTATCGAACTGACCGTGGGCGGCAAGCCTGTGGACCTGCGCGTCTCGGTCCTGCCCACCATGTTCGGCGAAAGCGTCGTCATGCGCGTCCTGGACCGGTCGCAAGTCGAGTTGGATGTAACCAAGATCGGCCTGCGCGACGAAGAACAGAAGGTCGTCGACGATCTCATTCACCGGCCAAACGGCATCGTCATCGTTACGGGGCCGACCGGCTCGGGCAAGACGACCACGCTGTACTCGGCCCTGTCGGCGATCAACTCCCCCGACGTCAAGATCATCACGACGGAAGACCCCGTCGAGTACGATATCGACGGCCTCATCCAGGTCCAGATCAACCCGGACATCGGCTTGACGTTCGCGCGGTGCCTGCGGCACATCCTGCGGCAGGACCCCGACATCATCCTCGTGGGCGAGATCCGCGACATCGAGACCGCCCAGATCGCCATTCACGCATCCCTGACCGGCCACCTCGTGTTCTCCACGCTTCACACCAACGACGCCCCGACGGCGATCACGCGCCTCCTGGACCTCGGGCTGGAGCCCTTCCTGGTGACGGCGACCCTGGAAGCCGTCGTCGCCCAACGCCTGGTCCGCAAGATCTGCACCAAGTGCCGCGCCGAGTTCGAGCCGACCGAAGACATGCTCTGGGAACTCGACCTGACGCCCGAAGAGGTGCGCGGCCGCACGTTCTACTTCGGCAGGGGTTGTGACGGCTGCAACAATACCGGCTACAGGGGCCGGATGGGCCTGTTCGAGATCATGCACATGGACGACCAGTTGCGCGACCTGATTCTGCACGAGTCGTCGACGAACGTGATCCGCGAAGAGGCCCACAAGCGCGGCATGAGGAGTCTGAGAGACGCGGGCCTCATGGCCATTTACGACGGGGCGACGACCATCGAGGAGGTCGTCAAGGCCACCGTCATCGATACATAACCGGGCAGGACGAAAAGGAGAGCGGCGATGCCTGTGTTCCAGTACGAAGCGATGGATTCCAGGGGCCAGGAGGTGCGGGCCGAAGTCGAGGCCGTCAGCCAGGAAGAGGCCATCACCAAGATCCGGGCGCTGGGCCAGTTCCCGACTCAGGTCCGCGCTAAAGCCAGGAAAGGGCCGGCCGCCGCCGTGGCGGGACCCAAAAAAAAGGCCCGCGCGTTCGCCATCGGCCGCATCAACGCCAAGCAACTTACGCAATTCACGCGCCAGATGTCCACCCTTCAGGACGCAGGCCTCCCCATCCTGCGGAGCCTCCGCATCCTCGAAGGGCAGACCAAGCCGGGCGTCCTGAAGAACTCCCTTATGGACATCATTGAGGACGTCGAGGCCGGCTCGACCCTCTCCGAGGCGATGGAAAAGCACCCGAAGGCCTTCGACCGCCTGTACGTCTGCACCGTCCGGGCCGGCGAGGCGGGCGGCGTGCTGGACCAGATCCTGCGGAAACTCGCCGAGTTCATGGAGAAGGCCCAGGCCCTGAGGCGAAGGATCGTCGGCGCCATGGTCTATCCGGCGATGGTCATCGGTGTCGCGGTCCTGATCGTGTCGCTGATTATGGTCTTCATCGTTCCGAAGTTCGAGGAAATCTTTTTGCGGTTCGAGATCAAGAGCGGCCTGCCGGCGCCTACCAAACTGCTGATCGCCATCTCGCACGCCCTCTACGGGTACTGGTACCTGATACCGCTTATCCCGTTCAGTATCTGGCTGGGCATGCGCAGCCTGAAGGCGACGAACTTCGGCCGCTTCGGCCTCGACTGGATCAAGATGAAGATCCCGATTGTCGGCAGCATCGTCGGGCGCCAGGCCATCGCAAAGTTCTCGCGTACGCTGGGCACGCTGATTACCGCGGGCGTCCCGATCCTGGAGGCGCTGAACATCACGCGCGAAACGGTCGGCAACGAGGTGGTCTCGCGGGCGCTCCTCCAGGTCCACGACTCCATCCGTGAGGGCGAAAGCATCGCCGGCCCCTTGAGGACCAGCGGCGTCGTCGACCCCATCGTCGTCAACATGGTCGACGTCGGCGAGGAAACCGGTGAACTCGACAAGATGCTCATCAAGGTCGCCGACACGTACGACGAGGAAGTTGACCACCTCGTCGGCAGCCTCGTCAACGCCATGGAACCCATCATGATCATCTTCCTGGGCGGCACGATCGGGTTCATCGTAATTTCGCTGTTCCTTCCGCTGGTCGACCTGATCAAGTTTGCCAGCGGCAAGAAGTAGGCGGACGCCGGCCTCGGGCCCGGCCCGCCGGTGCGGCGAAGGAGACACACATGCGATTGCAAAGGCCTGATCGCGGCTTCACGCTGATCGAACTGATGGTCGTCATCAGCATCATCGGTATCCTGGTGGCGCTCCTGGTGCCGACGATCTCTTCCGCCCAGTTAGTTGCCCGCAAGGCGGCCACAACTGACACCATCAAGGGCCTCTGTTTTAGCCTGGAGGCATATAAGAAGGACTTCGGCGAGTACCCGCCCTCAAGGCCGCAGTGGAAGGGCACGACAGCCGCCGAGAAGAAACTGTGTGGCACGATGTACCGAGGCGCAGCCAACCTGGTCTGGTATCTGGCCGGCCCGGGCGGCAACGGGTGGGGCATCGACGCCGCCGGACGCATGCCGTACGATGGCCGCGGCGTCGCCGGCACCACTACTCCCCCCACCGGCACCATCTCCGCTGCGCCCCAACGATCCTACGGCCCGTACTTCAAGGCCACGCCCGAGAAGGTGGCTTACGAAAACGCCAACGCCAACGGCACCGGCGACCCCACGTCCGGCACCACGCCCGTCATGGGCGCGTTCGTGGACTCGTTCAAGCCGTTCGGGAAAATCCTGTACTTCCGCTATGAGGCCAACCCCCAGATTGTCTCAGGCACCGCCAAGCCGAACTACCAGGTGTCGGACAATAACTACACGTTGACTTCCGAAGATGTCGGCGACCTCAAGGGGTTGGTGAATTACAAAAACCAGGTGTCTTTTTCTGAGACGGTCAGGGTTCCCGTGCGTTACGGCGCGACAGGGGAGTACTGCTACGTACGCGACGACTATCTGCTGGTCTCGCCGGGACCGAACGGCGTTTACGGCTTGACCAGGCCCGGCACGAAGGACCCCTGGTCCAGAGGGGACACGGGCACGCCCGAGTACGACGATATAACGAATTGGGAATTGATAGTCTTCGCGCGGACTCAGTGAGGCGGGCTTCATCAAAAGGAGGATACAGGGCCATGAAACGGGCAATGGGTGGTCATGACAGGGCGGCGCGCGGATTTACGCTGGTGGAACTCCTGCTCGTCATGGGCATTATCATCATGCTGGTGGGCCTGCTGTTTCCCGCCGTCACCGCGGCAGTAACGGCCGTGCGCGTCGCGTCGACCGAGACGACGATCAAAAACCTCAGCGCCGGCCTGGAAACGTTCAAGCAGGACTGGGGCATTTATCCGCCGAGCAGCAAGGACCGCGACGGCTGTCAACTGAGCAACGGCTACGACGCCCTCATCTACTACCTCGCCGGGCCGGACGGCACGGGATGGGGCACGCTGTATCATGTCGGCACGGGCGGCAACGCGCCGTTCGGCGGTTCGGCTTCCGCCCCCTATGGCCCGTATTACAAGACAAGCGGACGTAGCGTTGACCCCATTACGGACCAGCCGATACCGCCTGACTCCGTCCAGGACGCTTTCAAGCCGGGCAAGGTGATCTACTACTACCGCTATGAGCCTGCCGATACCAACGCCTTCGATCGGGCCCATAACAACGCCAGTGGCGCAGATGTGCTTGTCGGGAACTTCCCCGACGCCACGAAATTCGAGTTCCTGGTCAAGCCCTACGATCCCGTCGCCAAACAGAAGCGCTGGGTCCGGCAGGACTTTCTGCTGATCTCGGCAGGCGCGGATCGTTACTGGGGGTACGTCAAGGAGGCGACGAGCGGCACCACGCTTGGGCTTACCCAGGAAGTGACCCAAATCGATATCGACTCTGGCGTTGCGACTTGCGATGATATCTGCAACTTCAGGCACTGGTAGCACACGCATAACGGAAAGGTCGTAGCGGATGAGAACGCCGATGGCCGACAGACGCCGCCCGCGCGGCTTCACGCTGATCGAACTGATCACGGTGGTCGCCATTCTGGGCATCCTCGTG
Organism: Planctomycetota bacterium; assembly: GCA_026386995.1. The sequence continues at coordinate 32,344 of JAPLMO010000063.1, forward strand.
TCGCTTATGGTCGGGGCGGTCCAGGGCGTCAGGACCCACGTTGCCCGGAAAGCCACCGTGGAACTCTTCGCCGCCCTCGATGCCGCGCTCCAGCGCTATTACGACGATTGGGGCAAGTACCCCTTTATCGGCACAAGCGCCGTGGAGGACTTCGGCAGCGTGAACGCGGACTACAAGCCTCTGACGTCTGGCGACCTCCAGACGCAGCGCAACGCCATGCTCTACGCCGCCCTCAACATGACGCTGCGAAATGGGCCGTACTTCAAAGGGAGCGTGGGCCAGGCGCAACTTCGGAGTGGCCCTCAGGGCAAACCCTTTTATGTCTTTCTGGACGGCTGGGGGCGCGACATCCGCTATCTGCCGGACGCGACCGTGACTGCGCCGCCCGTCCTGGAGTCCTCCGGGGCCGATCCGGGCGATGATGCCAACATTGACAATGACAATATGAGGAACAGACGGCCATGAGCGCCAAACGAGGGTTTACGCTTGCCGAAATGCTGGCGGTGATCGGGATCATGCTGGTCCTGATGGTGACCGCGTTCGGCGTCTTCTCGACGTTTGCCCAGCGCGCGGGCCCCGACACGGCCGTGTCCACAATCCAGGCGATGCTCAACGGCGCCCGCGATTACGCCGCCGCCAACGGCGTCTGGGCCGCCGTTCGGTTCAATGCCGACTTCACGCGGCCCGACAATGGGACGACGATGCGCCTCTGTTATGCGGAGTTGGGAACCACTGGCGCCTGGACGGATGTCCGCGGGCGCAGCCCTGTCAGCCTCGGCGAGAACATGTTCGCCTGTAAGGACCTGCCGGCGACCCTCGCGGCGGCCGCGACGGTCGGCGATGCCCGCAGCGAGAGCGACGTCCGCAACTGGAAGGCGAATGAGGACCAGAAGATGATCGGAAAGAGCGGCTATATCACGATGCACGCCCTGGACGCCAGCAAGAATAACAACTTCTACGTCGTGTTCGACCCCTCGGGCTGCATGAAGACTTCAGCCGACAGCCTGCCCGGAAGTCCCTCGGTGGTGCAGGACGGCCTGACGGTGGTCCAGTTGATTCAGGGCGCTGGCCAGGGCCGCGTTGCCGCCTACGCCCTGTATCCGATGAATTCCATGTCCGGCACGCGGCTCCTTTTCGACTTCTGACGCCCCCGTGCACGAAGTCGCCCTAGCCCAGGCTGTGTGGCGTCAGGTGGCGGCCGAAATGGACCGCCACAAGGGACGCTCTCTTCTGACCGTCCGCCTGCTCGTCGGAAAGTGGAGCGGGGCCGACCCGGAATCGCTCGAGTTCGCCCTGCGGATTCTCATCACCGAGTCCCCGTGGCCCAAGGCCGCGATTCAGATTCAAACCCAGCCGCTGGGCCTTGTGTGCCGCAAGTGCGGCCGCGCATTCGAGCCCGAAGAGTTGAACCTGGCCTGCCCCGGCTGCCAGTCTCTTGACGTGGAGGTCGCGAAGGGCAAGGATGTGTACATCGAGTCGCTGGAGGTCGAGTAGAATCTGCGGGTGCCACGGCTGCGCAGTTTGCAGCCGTGTGCCGCGTCCAGCGGCGGCACGGTTGCTGAACGGCGCAACCGTGGCACCCGCCTGATCGAAGTTGAGGGACCACCAAGCGCCAAGGATAATCGAATGGCCAAGAGTATTCGTTTAGCCAAACGCGTGGTGACCGAAAGCGACCGCCTCGCGGTCGAACTGGTCGACCGTTTTCGCAAGGCCCGCGTGTTCGTCGCCAACCTCATGAGTTCGCCCGGTTCCGGCAAGACGAGCCTTCTGGAGGAGACCGCGCGGCGGCTGGGCAAGGAACTCCGCATGGCCGTCATCGAGGGCGACCTCGCCACCGACCGCGACGCCCAGCGCATCCGGCGGGCCGGCATCCCGTCGTACCAGATCAACACGGGCGGCGGATGCCACCTCAGCGCAAGGCAGGTCCTCGACGCCCTGGAGCAGTTCGACCTGGCGGCCCTCGACGTCCTCTTTATCGAGAACGTCGGGAACCTCGTTTGCCCGGCCGAGTTCGACCTGGGCGAGCGCCGCCGCGTCGTTCTGGCCAGCACCCCCGAAGGCGACGACAAGCCCATCAAGTACCCCGTGGCCTTCCACAAGGCCGACTGCGTGGTCCTGAACAAGATCGACCTGCTGACGGCCACCGACTTTTCGCGCGAGGCATTTCTCGGATATGTCCGCGGCCTGAACCCGAAGATCCCCGTCTTGGAAATGTCCTGCCGCACGGGGGAGGGCGTCCAGGGGTGGCTCGACTGGGTCCGCGCGGAGCGCGAGGCCGCCGCCAAGGGCGCCGCGCGGCCGCGAAAAAGATAGCCCGCCGTGTTGCCGCTATCCGGCGAGCGGATTTCGCTGGACGGCCACGGGGGTAGCGTATAGTATTCTGTGCTGCACTTTTAAAGGAGGATCACGAGTGAGCACGCTTGCTTTCTGGATGCCCGGTCCGTGGGAAATGGCGATCATTGCGGTGGTTGCCCTGCTGTTGTTCGGGCGCCGCCTGCCGGAAGTCGGCCGTAGCCTGGGGAAAGGCATTATCGAGTTCAAGAAGGGCCTTCGGGACGTGCAGGACGAGGTCAGCAAGGCCTCTACCTAGGAGCCGCACACGAAGAATCCCCCCCAGCCGCCGACCACCACCACGACCAACTGATTTCTGGAACTCGGGCTTTAAGCCCGCCGACGCCAAAAGGCCGTCTTCCGAAAGGAAGGCGGCCTTTCTCTATGCGGTGTGCCGGGTGCCACGCAACGCCGTTAACCAAGTGCTGATGAGAACTGATTTCTGATAGCGGCAATTCGAGCTGTTTCGTGCCGTGAGAGGCTGTGGAGTTTCGGAGGTCCGGGCGGATGATCGTTCTTTTTGCGAGGCCAGTAG
>JAPLMO010000230.1 GCA_026386995.1 Planctomycetota bacterium
CCATTGAGGCCACCGACCTCGTCCTGGCGCGCTCTGCCGATGCCGAAGCCGTAACGTTGCCCCAGGCCGTCGTCGGGTTCCAGGTCCGGCAGGTTGCGGCGGGAAAGCCTATTGAGGTGAGTCTCGCGAAACTCTCCGCCCCCGGCATCGACGTTCGGGCCTCGGGAACCGTAGACCTGGCGATACCCGCATCGCCGGCCGCAGCAGCAGCGCCGGCGACTGCGCGGGAACCGGCCGCCGCTTCAGCCAAAGCCGCGGCCGACAAGATCGCAGCGGGCTCGCCGAAGGTTGAGGCCGCCACGCCCACCGTCCCGGCGATCCGCCCGAAAGGGCTGGACTTGGAGGCCACCGCCACGCTCACGTGGGCGCCGCTGTGTCAGAACATTGCGGCCCTGAAGCGCCTGGCCCGGGAGTTCGAGCAACTGGGCGGCGGGGCCGACGCCACGCTGCGCCTGGCGACCCGGCCTGAAGGTTTTCACGTGAGCGGTTCGGCGGACCTGTCGCACACGGCCGTGGTCTGGCCTAACGTCATTCGCAAGAGCGCCGGCCAGATGCTTCGCCTGGAAATCGACGCCACGTGCAGCCGCGACTTCACCAAGGCGGACCTGGCGCGGGCGGCGCTCTTCGCCGACGCGGGCCGTAGCGAGTCCGGGCGGCCCCTGCCCCTTCTGGTGGCCAAGGGGCGACTCGGCAAGCCCGCCGAGACGCACCTGGAGATCACCGCCGCCATCGGGCGGATGGAGGTGCTCCTGGCCATGGCGCCGGGGATCGCGTTGGCCGTGGCGCCGGCGAGCGCCCAGGGGCCGGCCTCGCTGAGCGTGACCTGCAAGCCGACCGAAACGAGCGACGGCCCGCCCGCCCTGGCCGCCACCCTTCACGCCGACCTGACCGGCACGCGGCTGCTCTTGCCCGAGGGGGCGCAGAAGCGCCCCGAGACCCGCTGCACGCTGGACGTCGCCGCGGCGGTTGTGCCGGAGGCGCGGCAGGTCATCATCGGAAGCGTGCGCGCGGGCCTGGCGGGCAGCACGCTGGAATGGGACGGCCCGGTCCGGGTCTCGTGGCCGAAAGACTCGCCCGTCGGGCAATTCGAGGGAACTCTGAAGATCGCCGGCATCGAGTCGGCCGGGGCGGTCCTGGCGCCCGGCACTTTCGTGGCCGGCGCCGCGCCGGTGGCCGGCGAAGCCACCTTTGACTGCCAAGGCGAGTTCTCGGAGGGGCGCGTCCGCGGACGCCTGAACGCGGACCTCGACCGTCTGGCCGTCCACGCCAAAGACTGGTTCGTCAAGCCTCTGGGCGAGAAGGCTTCCATCGCCCTGACGGGATTCTGGCAGGCCGGCAAGGAGCACTACATCCTGGCCGAGGCGGACATCGGCGTGCCCGGCGCCTCGCTGCACGCGGTGGGGCGCGGCACGCTCGAGATCAAGTGGGCCGAGAATCCCGCGGCGGCCGAGGCCGGGGCGGCGGCCCCGCCGGAGGCCGTCCTCAGCGTGCGGGCCGCTTCCGAAAGCACGCTCGAACTGAAGGCGTCCGTCTCGGACATGGCCAGGCTTCTGAGCCTGTCGCCCGCCGCGGGAAAATGCCTGGCCGGCTCGCGCCTTGAGGGCACTGCCGAGAGCAGCCTCCTCCTTTCGCTTCGGCCCAGGGGCGGGCACCTGGCCGGGATTGTGGACCTCACTGGCGCCGCGCTGGACCTCGGCGACGCCCTGCACAAACCCCGCGCGATGCCGCTGCGGCTGGACGTGGTGCTCGACATCCTGCCGCCGCAGCCCGGCTCGGTCGAACTGTACCTGACCAAGGCCGAGGTGCGCCTGGGCGAGTCGGTCACCGGCGCCAGCGGCCACGTGAAACTGTCGCGCCCGGCGCCCGACTGCAACCTGACCAACGGCCGCCAGTTGCTGGCGCTCTTGCAGGAAGCCGACCTGGAGGTCCACGCCGACTGGCACCACACCCCCGCGATGCGCCAGGTGCTGCCGTGCATGGAACCGCTCTACACGCGGGCCGACCTCGACGGACTTACGAAACTCTCGCTCTCCTGCGCCGGGACGCCCCTGAAGGGCAAGGTCCGCGCGAGCGTCGACGCCACCGCCTGCCGCATCCTCCACGGCGAATCGATCCTGAAGCCGGCCGGAACCGCGGCGGCCTTCGAGATGGAGGCCCGTTACGGCGAGTCGCCCGGCGAACTCGTCCTCGACCGCTTCGCGGTGAAACTGGCCGACTCGACCGTGACGGTAGCGGGGCGGATGCTCTTCGATAATCCGAACCTGAGCGCCCTGGCCCCGCCTTCGTCCTGGACCTTCCGCATCGATGGCCGCGCGCCAGATGCCGCGGCGCTGGCGGCGCTCTTTCCGGCTCGCCTCGGGGACCTGAAGCCGAGCGGCGGCATGACGTTCAAGATTCGGGCCTCGGCCGACCCGCTCGGCGCGGAACTGGAGGCCTGCGACCTGGCCTTCGACAAGGCCAGCATCGTCTGCCTCGGCAAGAAGATGCTCCTGAACGGCCCCATCTCGTACAACGGCGAACGCCTGACGACCGACGGCCTCAATATCGTCGTCGGCGAGTCCGACATCACCCTCGTCGTCTACATCCAGCTACCCGACCGCGCGCCGACCGGCTCGATCATGGTGCGCGGCAAGAACCTGGACCTGAAGGAACTTCTGGACCTCATCCAGGAAGCCTCGGAGGAAGTGGCGGCGTGGACCGCCGCAACCCCGGCCTCCGCGGGAGCGCCCAAGGCGCAGCCCTCGCTGCCCCAACCGCTCTCGCAGCAGTTGGCCCGGTACGGGCAGCGGCTGCTGGCGGATGCCCAACTCTCGTCCGAGATCGCCATGGAGCGCGTCACGATCACCATCCCCGACTGGAAAACGACTTACGAGTTGACGGGCCTGGCGGCTGAAGGGCGCCTGGCGGGCCGGCAATTCAGCGTGCCGCGGTTCAAGTGCCGCATGAACGAAGGCGACATCAGCGGCGACGTCCTGCTGGACTTCCGCACGCAGCCGCCCGTCCTGACGTTCATGTACGACGCCCGCGACCTGAAGATGGCCGACAACCTGAAGCCCTTCGTCGAACTGACGTTCCCCGGCATGCAGGTCTTTGGAACCGTCAGCCAGCGTGTCAACACGACGCAGGTTCTGGCCGAGGGCTCGTTCCCCAAGGGCCGCGGCGAGACGACCCTGAACAACGGCCTGCTGCGCGGGCCGGGAGCCCCGGACTACATCACCGCCGTCCTGCCGGGCCTGAAACTTAGCGAGTATCCCTTCCGCCGCATGACCGACGACTTCGAGAACAAGGGAAACGGCGACATCGAGAACCGGATGATTTTCGAAGGCAAGTCGTACGATGTCTACATCTTCGGCACCTCGCACGCCGACGGCAAGGTCGACTACTCCCTGGGCGTCGACCTCCTCGTGAGCCTCGGCTCGAAGGTCCTGACGCGCAGCCTGGACCAGGGCAAACTGCCCCTCATGTATTACACCGGCCGCATCAAGGGCACCGCCTACGCCGAAGGGCCGTTCATCCGTTACGTCCTGCCGCACGAGTTCGCCTACGACGTGTTCGTGCGGCGGAACCTCTTGCTGCAACTGGTGAGCCGGATCGGCGAGAAGCCGCCCGAGATTCCCAGGCCGCCCGTCGTGCCGAGTGAGAAATCCCGCATCAAGACCGAAGGCTGAGCGTGGCAACCAACGACCTGCGAACGTTCATCGCCCGCCTGGAAGCCGCGGGCCAACTTGTGCGCGTCCGGGCCGAGGTGCGCACAGACCTGGAGATAGGCGAGATCGCCTCGCGCCTGGTCGCCCAGGGCGGCCCGGCCGCGCTCTTTGAGAACGTCGCCGGCCACACGATGCCCGTGCTGGTCGGGACCTTCGCCTCGATGCAGCGGGTGGCGTGGGCCTTGGGGGGCGAGACGGTCGACGAGGTGGCCGGCCGCCTGGCCGAGATCGTCCGCCCGCCCTCCGCCGACTCAGGGCTGCTCGATAAACTCAAGGCCGCGCCGAAACTGCTGCAACTGGCCGGCTCGCGGCCAAAGACCGTCCGCTCCGGCCCATGCCAGGAGGTCGTGCACACCGACGACGCCGACCTCGGCCGCCTGCCCATTATCAAGTGCTGGCCCGGCGACGGCGGACCGTACGTCACGCTGGGGCAGGTCTACACATCGGACCCGGCCGGCGAGAACCGCAACGTCGGCATGTACCGGCTCCATGTCTACGGCCCGCGGGAGTGCGGCATGCACTGGCACCGCGACCACGATGGGGCCCGCAACTACGCCGCCTGGGTGGAGCAAAAGAAGCCGATGCCCGTGGCCGTCGCCTTCGGCGGCGACCCGGTCCTGACGTACGCCGCCACCGCGCCCCTGCCCTACGGCATGAACGAACTGGTGCTGGCGGGCCTCCTGCGCGGCGAGTCCGTGCGTATGGTCCGCTGCGTCACCGTGCCGCTGGAAGTGCCGGCCGACGCCGAGATCGTCATCGAGGGCACGGTCGACCCCGAGACCCGCGCGATGGAAGGCCCCTTTGGCGACCACACCGGCTACTACTCCGGGCCGGACCCATACCCGGTGATGCGCGTGACGGCCATAACGCACCGGCGGGACGCCATCTACCCGACCACGGTGGTCGGCCGGCCGCCGAAGGAGGATTGTTACCTCGCAAAGGCGACCGAGCGGCTGTTCTTGCCGGCCATCCGCACGGTCGTGCCCGAGATCGTGGACCTGGCGCTGCCGATGTTCGGCGTGTTCCACAACTGGGCGTTCGTTTCGATCCGCAAGACACAAGCCTACGACGCCCACAAGGTGATGCACGCCCTGTGGGGGCTGGGGCAGATGAAATATGTGAAGTACCTCGTCGTCGTCGACGCAGGCGTGAACGTGCACGACTCCGACGAGGTCTTCTGGCGCATGGGGGCCGAGAGCGATCCGCGGCGCGACACCGTCCTGGCGACCGGCCCGGCCGACGTGCTGGACCACGCGGCGCCGGTCAACGGCCAACCGGGGAAACTCGGCATCGACGCCACCCGCAAGTTGCCTGAAGAGACGGGCGGCCAGCGGTGGCCCGAGCCGATTGCGCCCGACCCTGAGACGAGCGCCCGCGTCACGCGTCGGTGGCAGGAGTACGGTTTCAGGTAACACCGCGCCGGGGCGTGCCCCGGCGCGTTTAACCGCGGCCGTATACGGCCGCGTTTTTTATGACCGTCGCCGTGTGCGGCGACGGCTAAACAACGCTGGGCCCAACGCAATGTCGTCGCCCGAATTGCCAACCAACGCCGATCGCGCGCGGTACGTCCGCGAGATGTTCGGGGCCATCTCGCCGCGATATGATTTCCTGAACCACTTCCTGTCGGCCGGGCTGGACCGGAGGTGGCGCCGCCGTGCGGCAGCGGCGTGCATCGAAGGCCTCGGGATGAGGGTGGCATGCCCACGCCGCCTTTCGCGTGGGCATGCGTCAGCCACGGACTCATGCCCAGGCAACGGCGGCCTGGGCATGCCACCCCCCGTTGTGCTCGACCTCTGCTGCGGCACGGGCGACCTGGCGCTGGCGGTCCTGGCTCAAGGGGCGGGGCGCGTGGTGGCCTGCGATTTCAGTCGGCCGATGCTCGCGCGGGCCGCCGCCAAGTTCGCACGCAAAGGCGTCGCGGACCGGACGGCCCTCCTGGAGGCCGACGCCCTGGCCCTGCCCCTGCCGGACGGCTCGGTCGATGCCGTCACGTGCGGGTTCGGCCTGCGGAACCTGGCCGACACCGGCCGCGGCCTGGCCGAGATGATGCGGGTTCTCGTGCCGGGCGGCGCGGCAGCGATCCTGGAGTTCCACCTGCCGCGCGCCCGCGGGCCGCTGGCCGGCACGTTTGGTCTTTACTTTCGCCGGATTCTGCCTAGGCTGGGAGGCTGGATCTCCGGAGGGGGGCACGGCGGTTACCGGTACCTCGTGGAGTCGATCGAGGCCTTCGGCCCGCCGCAAGCCACCGCCGCGGCGATGGAGCGGGCGGGCTTCCAGGACGTGCGTATCGAGCCGCTGACCGGCGGCATCGCGTCGGTTTACGTGGGTATGAAACGCTGATCGCACGCGCCGCCGTTCGAGCCCCGACCGTAAGGTCGGGGTTACAAGCGCCAGCCGATAAACGTTTCATCGCGTAACGGCATGACCCCGACCTTACGGTCGGGGCTCGAGCACTTTGTCGAAACAATAACCATGCACTGCGCAAGATGCTTTTTTTATGAGACCGACGTCGGCGACGACGTCTGCAACCGGTGCGGGCGGGCGTATCTGCCCGAGGCCAACGTCTACCTGGGCCTGGTGCTGCTCGTAACGGGCGGCGCGGCGTGGGCCCTTCGGAACCTCCTGACGGGCGAGGCCGACCCGTTCATCCGGCCAACGCTGGGCCTGGGCCTGTGGGCCACATGGCCGGTGTCGCTTGTGGACACTCCGGCCTACGGCCTCGTGGTCGGCGCCTGGCTGGCGATGATGGCCGCGGTGCCGGTCCTGGCGGGGATCATGTACGGGAAGCGCGGCGGGTGGCTGACGGCGATCGTCATCGCGGTCGTGGGGCCCGACCCGCTGCTGGCCGCGGCGGCGGCGCTGGGCGTGTGGGTCGCCGCCGGCTGGACGTTGCGACTCCAGAGCAAACTCGCCAGCGCGATGCTGGGCCTCGTGCCGTCGGTCGCTTACTGGTTCGTGGCCACGGCGATGACCGACTTCGGCCGCATGGAACCGGCGCCCGCCCCGGGCACGGTGGCGGTGGCCCTGAAGACGCTGGCGCCCGCGCTGCGGTCGCTGGCCTACGTGCCCGCGATTGCGGGGGTCATCCTGGCGGCGATCGCAGTGCTGCTGGTGGTGGTGATCGGGCGGGCGGACCGCTGGCACGTCCGCTGGCCCGCGGCGCTCACGGCGATCCTGGTGACGGCGCCGGTCGTGTCTCTGGCGGCGTTCGTCGGCGTCGACGAGATCCGATACGGGCTCTTCCAGGACGCCGCGCCGCCGGCCCTGGAAGGCGGCGTGCTGGCGCCGATGTCGCGGGAGAAGGCCCAGACGTTCCTCGCGCACCATCCGTCCAGTCCCCGCGCCGCCGAGGTCCGGGCCCGCCTGGCCCTGGAGATCGAGCAGATTGAGAACGGCCTGCGGTCGGGCGACCCGCCGCAAAAGTCCGTCGAGGTCTGGCAGGAACTCCTCGCGCGGCATCCCGACAGCCCGTGGGCCGCCGACGCCCGGCTGCACCTGGGCGATGCGGCCGCAAGGGAGGGCCTCTTCGCCCAGGCCGAGCAGGCCTACCGCCGGGCGCTGGCGCAGACGACCGCCATCCCCTCGCCGACCGACGACCCGATGGCCGACTTTACGCTGGTCGACCTGTTCTCCATCGGCGCCGACCTGCGGGCACGCCAGGAGGCCGGGCACATGCGCTCGGTCCGCTACAACACCCTCGTCCACCTGGCGATCATCCTGGAGAACCAGAAGGGGACCCAGAACAACAGCCGCGCGCTGGCCCTGTACTTCGTCGCCCAGGGGGTCAAAGGCACCAGCGCGTATCGCATGCGCCTCAAGGCGATCGTTGACGCCGACCCTGCCGGCCCGCTGATCGACAACGTGGCGTACGACCTGGCCATGGGCGAACCGGACGATCCGAAAGACCTCGCCCGCATCGAGGCCCTCAAGAAAGTCATCGCCGCCTACCCCGGGACCGACGGCGAACTGCTGGCCCACGCGGCCGTCTCGAAGAGCCTGATCCGCCGCGCGGCCTCCGACCCGGGTGCAATGCGCGAGGCCCGCCAGCACCTGGGCGAAACGCACGCGCAACTGGCGCGGCGGGGCGCGCTGAACCCACTCGATCCGTACGTCTTAGCGCTGGCTGAAATGGTCGACAAGGAACTGGTCTATGTCCAAGCACAACTCCGAGCGCCCGAAAAAGGCACATGAACAGCCGCGCACGCTGGTCGTCGGCGTGACCGGCGCTTCCGGCGCGGCCTACGCCGTGCGGCTGGTCGAGTGCGCTGTGCGGGCCGGGCGGCGGGTGGAACTGATCGTCACCGCCGCGGGCCGGCTGGTGCTGGCCGACGAGACTGCCGCGCGCTTCATCGCAGGCGTGGCGGACTTCTCGGCCCTCTGGCCGGCCGACGTGCTCGCTCAGGTCACGTACACGCCCGCCGAGGAACTGTCCGCGCCGCCAGCGAGCGGCACGTTTGCCGCCGAGGCCGCCGTCATCCTCCCCTGCTCGATGAACACGCTGGCGGCCCTGGCGCACGGACTGTCGGCCAACCTCGTGCAGCGGGCCGGGGCAGTCGCCCTCAAGGAGGGCCGGCCCCTGGTCGTCGTGCCGCGCGAGATGCCCATGACCCGGATCGACCTTGAGAACATGGCACGCCTGGCGGCGGCCGGGGCTGTCGTCATGCCCGCTGCGCCAGGCTTCTACCATCACCCGCGGTCGGTCGCGGACCTGGTGGACTTCGTGGTCGCCAAAGCGCTCGACCGGCTGGGGATCGCACACGACCTGGCCGTGCGCTGGCCCGGGGCCGAGCGGCCGTGAGGAATCGCGTCATTCGAAGCGGAAGGAAGGGGGACCTGCCATGAAGAAAGAGACCGTGATCCAGTTGCACCGAGGCTTTGAACAGGTTGTCAACACAGACCCAGAAAGCGGAGTAGAGTATTGGCGTGCGCGCGATCTTCAGGGTTTGTTAGGGTATGCCAACTGGCAGAATTTTTCGCAGGTGATTGCTCGTGCGATTACAGCATGTGGCAACTCGGGGCAACACTCCGAGGACCATTTTATTGCTACCAGTAAAATGGTCGACGTGGGATCAAACGCACAGCGCGCGATTGATGACGTGATGATGACGCGCTACGCCTGTTACCTGGTTGCCCAAAACGGAGACCCCTCCAAGGAACCCATCGCCTTTGCCCAAACATACTTTGCGGTTCAAACCCGCAAAATGGAAATGATTGAGCAGCGGTTGGCCGAGGTAGAACGTCTGCGGGCCAGACAGAAGTTGGCGAAGTCTGAAAAGGAACTCTCGGGGATCATCTTTGAGCGGCTGCGCGATGAGGGCAGTTTTGCCAGGATTCGGAGCAGGGGCGACCAGGCGCTGTTTGGAGGGCGGACTACTCAGGACATGAAAGACAGGCTGGGCGTTCCGAAGAACAGGGCGCTGGCGGATTTCCTGCCCACCATCACCATCAAGGCCAAAGACTTTGCCAACGAAATCACCAACTTCAATGTGAAAAAGAACGACCTCAAAACCGAACCCGCAATCACCGGCGAACATGTCCAGAGCAGCACGACCGTGAGGGGCGCCTTGCGGCAACGCGGCATTACTCCTGAGTCTTTGCCGCCAGCCGAAGACGCCAAGAAAGTCGAACGCCGAGTGGAGTCCGAGCCAAAGAAACTCCCCGGCAGGGCCGGCAAACCCGACACAGCCGCCGGCCCCCAAGCCGATGCGTGATATCAGGCGGGAATCGCGTGTTGGTTTATTCGCCGGGGGCTAAATAACTGACGAAAGGGGGAAATATGATGCAGACGCAAATAAAGATCGTGGTGGGAACCGTGATGATGTTGGCGGCATTCGCGATGGTGGGCAGCGGACCGGGAAGCGCCTTCGCGGCCGGCGACTCGTTCGAACAGTTCTGGGCCGATGCCCAGAAGGAGAAACGGGCGGACAAGTCCGAGGCTTCGCAGCGCCGGATGGACTGGTGGCGGGACGCGCGATTCGGGATGTTCATTCACTGGAACATGGTCAGTCTCATGGGCAGCGAGATCAGTTTCAGCAGGGAGAGTTACGATGGCGGCCTCGGCGGTTCCGATGCCCCGAACCCGCGCGCGGCGCTCACGAAGGGGTCGGAGTTTGAGGGCTGGCTGGACTGGATGAAGCCCTCCATCCCGAAGGCGGTCTATGACAACCTCTACAAGTCGTTTTACCCCGGCATGTTTGACGCCGACAAGCTTGTCGCCCAGGCCAAGCAGGCTGGGATGAAGTACATCGTGCAGGTCGCCAAGCATTGTGACGGATTCTGCATGTGGGACACGAAGTTCAACAAATACAACATCATGGCCACGCCGTTCAAGCGCGACATCATCGCCGAGATGGCCAAGGCCAGTAAAAAAGCGGGAATTCGCTATGGAATCTATTATTGCCAGCGCGACTGGTGGCATCCGGACTAC
>JAPLMO010000335.1 GCA_026386995.1 Planctomycetota bacterium
AGCGAGGACCGACGGAGGACTGACGGTCGAGTGCCTATGAAATGCCGGCGAGGAAATTCGTGACGGCGACCTGAAAAAGGCTCCGCCCTCACACGGGGGGCCACGCAAAGATCAAATTGATCACAGGCTCTCAGAATGACATACGAAGGCCGCCGTTCAATCCGCAATCCGCACTCCGCAATGCCTCACTCGGTTCCCGCAATCTGCACGTCGTGAATGCGGATTGTCGGCATGAGGACGCCGGGCTCTTCGCGGAAATCGGAGGAGACGGCGTCCAGGCGGGGCAGGAGTTCCAGGATCGTGCCGCCCAGCATCGCGCTTTCGACGGGGAACTGGATCCGGCCGTCCTTGATGTAGAACCCGAAATCGATGCTGGCCGAGACGTCGCCGCTGGCGGCGTCGGGGCGGATCTCGCCGCTCTCCAGGTAAATCCCCTCCTTGACCTCGCGGATGAGTTCGGCCGCGGGCTTCGGGCCGAGGGCGGGCCGCAGATTCGTCGGGCTGATGCCGCCCCCGTGCGTGCCGTGGCCGGTGCTCTCGGTGCCGGCCTTGCTGGCGGTGTAGGAGTTATGGAGGAGGCTGACGAGGCGTCCGCGGTCGATGATTGTCAGAAGCCGCCGCCGGGTGCCTTCGCCGTCGTGGGCGCCCGACCGCACGCCGCGCGGGATGAGGCCGTTGTCGACAATCGTCAGGTGCTCGCCGGCGATGGCCTCGCCGAGTTTGTTGCAGAGGTAACTTCGGCCGCGCTGGATGCTCTCGGCGTTGGCGGCCCCGACGATGCCCGCCAGGAAACCCTGGGCCGCCAGCGGGCCAAGGACGAGCGTCATGCGCCCGGAATGAATGCGTTTGGCGCCCAGGAACCGGCGGGCCCCCAGGATCGCGCTCTCGGAGACCTTCTCGAGGGCCGTGTCGGCCAGGTTGCGGCCGAAATCGAAATCGTAGAAGTAGCCCTTGTCGTCTCCGCGCTTCAGCAGGGCCTCGATGTCGGCGTCAATCGCCGTGCCGCGCACTTCCAGGGCCACGCCCGTTGAGGATGCCAGGGCCCCCTCGCCCACGGCCAGGCTGACGTGCCCGGAGAGGTTCACCTCGGGCTCCATTGCCTTGGCGGCCTCGATGTTGGCGACCGCGATGCGGACGACGTCCTCGACGCTCATGCCGGCGATGCGGTCGTCAAAGAGCCCCTCGACCTGGGGCGCGGGTTGCGGCGAGGGGAGGCGCTTGAAGTCCGGGTCCGGCGTGGCTTCCTTGGCCAGGGCCACGGCCTGCTCGACGGCCTCGTTGATGTCGCGTCTCTGCGAACCGCTGACCGAGGCGTATCCCATGCCGCCGCGAACGAAGGCGCGGATGGCGATGTCTTCGCCCTGGCCGGCGTCGGCGGTCTTGATGCCGGTCTTCTCGATCGATACCGAGATGTCGCGGGCCGCCCCGGCCGAGACGTCGCACCACTCGGCCCCCAGGCGCACGGCCTTCTCGACGCAGTGCCGGCACAGGTCGAGGTACGATGTTTTGGCTTTTGCAGTCATAGGGCTATGCGCTCGCCGTTCCTATTCAGTCGCGGCCGCACACGGCCGCGTATCGACCGTCGCCGTATGCGGCGACGGCTAAACGTCGATGGCTCTTACTCGCCGTGCTGGCCGCCGACGACCACGTCGGCGACGCGTACGTGCGGGCCGCCGGCGTCGGTCGGGGCCGCCTGGCCTTCTTTGCCGCACATCCCCGGCATCTTCATCTCGAAATCGTCGCCGATGGCGTCGATGTTCTTCAGGGTGTCGAACGTCATGCTCGAGACCGAGACGTCCCTGAGTGGCTCGCCGAGTTTGCCCTTCTCGATCATGCGGGCCTGCCCGGCGTGGCAGATGAACTGTCCCTTCTGGACGAAGACGTAGCCCCAGTGCCCGTCCATCAGGTAAATGCCGCGGTCGATGCCGCGGATCATCTCGTCAAACGGAACCGTCCCGCGCGCCATGAACGTGTTGGACATCCGGACGATGGGCCGCGACTCGTAACTGTCGGCCCGGGCGCTGCCGGTCGGCTCGGCGCCGAACTTGGCGGCGGTCTCGAGGCTGTGGAGGAAGCCCACCAGTTTTCCGTTCTCGATGATCACGCGGCGACGGCTGGGCGTCCCTTCCGAGTCGTACGCGTACGAGCCGAACTCGCCCGGCAGCGTCGAGTCGTCGTAGATCGAGACGGCCGGCGCGGCCAGCATCTCGCCCAGTCGCCCCTCGAGCAGGCTCTGGCCGGCCCAGACGGCGTCGGCCTCGGCGTTGTGCCCGAGGGCCTCGTGCACCAGGAGGCCCGTGATCGACGGGTGGAAGACGACCGTGAACCGCCCCGCCGGGGCCGGCCGCGCCTTCAAGAGCGCCAGGGCCTTCTGTGTGGCGCGGACGCCGAATTCCTCGACGCCCGTCCGCCGCAGCAGTTCCGCCCCGCCGACGATCCCCCGATGCTCCATGCCGCGCTGGAGCAGTTTGCCGTCGCTGGCCACCATGAGGCAGGCCATGACCGCGCGGCTGACGCTGGTCTTGACGAGCGCCCCGGCGGTGTTGGCGAGGATCTCTTCGCGATCGCCGTCGGAGTAACTGACGATGGAGTTGACGACGGCGCCGTTGCCGGCGGTGCGTCCGGCCCGCTCGTACTCCAGCAGCCGGGCGATCTTCTCGTGAACGGGCATGGCCGATGAGGGAATCTCGGCCGTGCGGCGGTCCTCG
Source organism: Planctomycetota bacterium (assembly GCA_026386995.1). The sequence continues at coordinate 2,709 of JAPLMO010000335.1, forward strand.
GCCTGGATGCCCTGGGCGGTGGCGATCATCGCCGGGTCGCTCACGAACTCCTGCGAGGCCCGAGCCAGGGCCAGCGCGTCCGACAGGCATTGTTCGGCCCGGCGCGTCAGCAGGCTGTCGGCCGAGGCAAAGCCCCAGCACCGCCCCATCAGCACCCGCACGCCGATGCCGCGGTCGGAGCAGGCCGAGAGTTTGTCCGCGCGGCCGTCCTGCACCAGGACGCTCCCGCTGCGGCGGTGCATGATCCGCACGTCGGCAAAGGCCGCACCGCGGCGCTTCGCAAGGTCGCAAATGTATTGGGCTAGTGATTCCATGGTCATTTATTATAGGCGGATTCCCGCTTTGCGCGGGAACCCGGCATCCTCCAGCAGCGTTCGCACGATCCGGTTGAACTCAGTATAGCATCACGGCCTGCCAGGGTAGCGACTTGTTTCTCACGAGCCCGGCGTCGCCGGGGCGACGGGCGGCTTCGGCGTCGCTGGTGCCGCGGGTGTCACGGGCGCTCGCGTCGCAGGCGCTGGTGCCGCGGTCGTTGGCGCCTTTGCCGGCGGAGGCTTAGGCGGCTGCGGCGTACCGGCAGCCGGGGTGATCGCATGCGGCAGAATGTTCAGCCGGAATTGGTCGTTCTGCCGTTGCTTCGGCACCCGGAACGCCAGCGTCCGCACTTCCCACTGATCGGTTTCGGTGAACGCAAACGACGCTCCCGACGCCAGGTAGAAGCCACTCGACCGGCCCGAAGGAATATTGAAGCGAGGCGCCCGGGCCATCATGGCCGACGGCTTCGCGTAATCCGGCACGATGAGGTTCTGCGGCTGGCCGGCCCTGGCTCGCCCCAAAACCAGCGGGTTCTCAATGCGAGGGCCGAGGGTGTCCGCGAGGTAGAACTGCGAGGAGTCGATGGTGCGCGGCAGGCGGCCCGTGGGCTTGAAGCGGACCGTCAGCAGCAGGAACTCGTGGTTCGCGGGCGGGCGCTCCTCCGGGAACGTCTCGATGGCCGCCGCGCGCTCCACCAGGTTTAGGCGCACTGATACGTCCGACAGCGTGTCGCTCTGGCCCTGAACGATCCCGAGGCCCGGCCCTTCATTCGCGTGGGCTGCGCGCGGGCCTTCCCGGACCGGGCTCTGGGGCGACGTTCCGAAGAACTCCCAGCGGCGGTACCAGTAGAAGTACAGAAAGTCGTTGGCGTCGAGCTTATCGTCTCGCTGGTCGGCGGGCGGATAGACGTCGCCGCAGCGCCGGTAGAGGCCGGTCTCATGGGAGCCCAGCGCACCGGCCGACAGGTGGTTGAAGAACGCAAGCGTGCCGCGGTCCCACTGGAACAACAGCGGCTGGCCGGGGACGGTCGAGTCGGGCTTGCCCTCCTCGCCGCGCTTGAACCTGAAGGCCTCGTAGCCGAGGAGTTCGGGGCTGGTCGGCAGCATCTGGACCAGCAGAAGGCAGATTCCCACGGTCAGGTAACCCGTCAGGGCGCTGAAGGCGAGGCCGCCCACTTGGTTCATGAGGGGCGAAAAGCCCGGCTCGTTCGGGATGAGTTTCTCCGACAGCGCCCGCAGGAGGAGGAAGGCCGCGCAGAACATGACCCACAGGCAGAACGGGTCGGCGGCGTAGTACCAGGTGCTCCGCGGGCTGTCGTTGGCCAGGATTCCCGACACCGGCCCGAGCAGGCCGAACGCGATGGCCCCCGCCAGGACGCAGATCACCAGGGTCTGCGCCGAACGATAAAGGCCTTGGATGAGCCCCATGCAGGCGACGCCCGCCATGGCCGCTACGGCGATAAGGTTCATCAGCACGACTGGCGATTCCCTATTAGGATGCTAATATGACAGCGCTACTTGCGTATTGTGCGCGGCGGGTCAGGAGACCCGCCGCGCAAATTGCGATCTATCTCCGTCGCACTACGTGGCCTGCTTGATCGCCCGCAGCACTTCTTCGATGCTGGTGCTGCCCTCGATGACCATCTGTAGGCCCTCTTCCTGGAGGTTCCGCATGCCGCCCTTGCGGATGTAGGCGCGGACGTCTGCGGCGCTGGCGCCGCGGCCGATCATCTCGCGGGCGACGGCGTCGATCGGCATGACCTCGAACAGGCCCGTCCGGCCGGCGTAGCGCTCGTTGTTGCAGCGCGGGCAGACGGCGGCTGCGCCCTCGCCGCCCGGCGTCCGCGTCGGGGGCCGATACAGAATGTCCACCTTGGCGGCCCCGAGGTTCGCCTTCCGGAGGAAGTCGGGGTTCGGCCGGTACGCTTCCTTACAGTCCGGGCACAAGAGCCGCACCAGCCGCTGGTTCGTGACGGCCTGGAGCCGGTCGGCCATCGCCTGCGACGACCCCAGCAGTGCAGCGAGCCGCGCGATCGCCTGGACGGCGTCGGCGGCGCGGATGCCCACCACCACCGTGTGTTCCTTTGACGCCTCGGCCAGCAGGCCCGCGATCTCGGGCAGGGCCAATGAGTCGAACGCGACGACGTCGGGCTCCATACGCATGCGGCTGCGGACCTCGGACGTCGCCACGGGGCCGTCTTCCTGGTTGATCAGGATGTGCTGGACATTCTCGACCTCGATGTCGGTGTGCGGCTCGAAAACGACGACATTGCTAACGTATCGGTCGAAGTTCCGCAGGCACGAGTGGATCGTGGTCGTCAGGCCAGAGTCCTGCGTCCCGGAGAGGATCACCAGGCCCGGGTGCACGGCCAGGGCGTCATTCAGGGCCGCGAACGCCCCCTCCGAGAGGCCTAACCGTTCCAGGCGCAGTTGGCTGGAGACCACGTCGATGATGCGGATGGCGATCTGTTCGCCCTTGACGGTGCCGGCTGTCTTGATGCGAAGTTCAAACGGCTGCGTGGCGACGATGGCGCGGACGCGGCCTTCCTGGGGCTTGCGCGTCTCGGCCGGGTCCAGGTTCGCCAGGCGTTTGACGAGGTCTGTGAAGTGGTCGGCGGCGGGCCGCTCGACGTCGCCGCCCGAGCGCGTCTCGCCGCTGATGCGGAACTTGACCTCGCCCTTGGTGGGCTTGGCCAGGTAACCGACCGTCGACGCCCGCCGCATGATCGCATCGTGCATGACCCGCGCGACTTCGTTCATGGCCATCTGCTCGTCGGGGGACGTGATTTCGACGCGGATTGGCAGGTCGTCGAGACCCATGAAGATGATCGGGCGGCCGGCGCCGCTGACGAGGTCCTCGGCGGCCATCTCCTCGGCCGTGCGCCCGAAGATCCCCCGCCGCAGACGCACCAGGTGCGATTCCGTCAGGACCCGCAAGGACGGCGTGACGAGGGTGTTGCGGTGGACGGCGTACGCCACGGCGGCGCCGCCGAAAAAGATGACGCCCAGCGGAAAGCCGGCGTAAATGACCGGCACGAGGACCGCTGCCGCCAGGCCGGCCAGTCCGCCGCCCAGCACCACCAGGCCCCACTTCGTGCGGTTCGTACCGACGAAACGCGTGTCAAGAAACGTCCAGTTGCAGACATAGAAGACTATCGCGGCAAAGACCAGGACCAGCATCAATTTGGGGATGCTGACCGCGCACATCCGCGGCTCGGCCGGCGTCGGCCGCACAGGGGCCGGGACCGCATCCGCTGCCTCGGTGGTAGCAGGCTTGGCGGCCACGGGCGCAGGCGCGGCCGCGGGCGGCGCGGCTTTCGCCGCCGGGGCGGCCGGCGCTGACGCCGGCGGCGCTTGCAGGCCCCAGGTGTTGCCGGCGGCCGCCGCCACCAAGGCCGCCAGCCCCAGGCACAGCCCCGCGTGAAAAAGGGTCCTGGACACTTTCTTCCAATTCTTGGTGGGCCGCATCATCGGAGCGTTCCCTGTTTGACGGCGATGCCCCGGATAGCCATCTTGAGGGCCTCGGGGCTGGGCGCCACTTCGTACGCGATCTTTGGGTCCACCCATTCTTCCCGCACGAGGCGGGCCAGGTCCTGCGTGAAATCGTGCATGCCGAAGTCTTTGTCGGAAGCGATCAGTGGCGCCAGGCCGGCGTCGTCGCCGTCGCGGATCATCTTGCGGACCACCGGCGTCGAAAGGAGGATTTCCGTGGCCGGGATGCGCGGCACGTTCGGGTCGGACGACGCCAGCAGCATCTGGCAGACGATGACCACGAGGTTGGTCGCCAGGATTTCGCGCACCAGGCGCCGGTCTTCCGACGGAAACATCTCCAGCATCCGCGTGATGACCGAGGGGGCGCTGGTGGCATGGACCGTCGTAAACACCAGGCGGCTGGCCTCCGCCGCGCGAAGGACGCTCTCGCAGGTGTTCTTGTCGCGGACCTCGCCCACCAGGACCACGTCCGGGTCCTCGCGGGCCAGGCACCGCAGGGCGTCGGGAAACGTCGGCGCGTCCGCACCTATCTCGCGCTGGTTGATGAACGCCATCTTGTCCTCGAAGAGGAACTCGATGGGGTCTTCCATGGTCAGGATGTGGCAGCGGCGGGTCTGGTTGATGTGCTCCAGGCACGCCGCGATCGCCGTGGACTTGCCCGAGCCGCGGACGCCCGCGAAGATCACGAGGCCCTGGTTGGTGTCCGAGATCTGCCGCAGCATCTTCTCCGGCAAGTGAAGTTCCTGGAAGGTCGGGATGCGGCGGCTGACCAGCCGCGCCGCCACGCTGACGTCGCCGCGCTGCCGGTAAACGTTGATGCGGAACCGGTCGCCGGTTTCCATCTGGTACGAGAAGTCGGCGCTGCACGTTTCCTCGAAGCGCCGGCGGATGCGCTCGTCCATCAGGCCCAGGACGAGGGTCAGGATTTCTTCGGCCTTCAGCGGGGCACCCTCGTGGGGCTGGATCTTCCCGGCGATCCTCAAAAGCGGCGGCTGGCCAGCCTTCAGGTGAAGGTCCGACGCCTTGCGCTCAAGCGCCATGGCGAAGAGGTCTTTCGCATTCAGGGGTCCGCTGTTTGTCATAAAGCAAGTTCCAGGTCCGGAGTTCAAGGTTCAAGGTTCAAGGTTCAAGGTTCAAGGTTCAAGGTTCAAGGTTCAAGGTTCAAAGTGCAAAACGGCTCACCGCGGCGGCGCGGCAGCCCGAAAACGCACTACGGCTGCCGCTGGCTTTGAACTTTGAACTTTGAACTTTGAACTCTCCGTACGGCCACTCCCGCCCGCTCCATCACGCGCTTGGCATCCTGGATGGAGAACTTCCGGTAATGGAAGATGCTGGCCGCCAGGGCCGCATCAGCCTTGCCGGCCGTCAGGACCTCGACCATGTGCTCGGGGGCCCCGCAGCCGCCGCTGGCAATGACGGGGATCGTGACGGCCACGGCCGCCGCGCGGGTCATCGGGATGTCGTAGCCGTCCTGCGAGCCGTCGGCGTCCATGCTCGTCAGAAGGATTTCGCCCGCCCCCAGTTGCTCGGCCCGCCGCGCCCAGGAGACCGCCTCCAGGTCCGTCGGCACGCGGCCGCCGTTGATGTGGACGCGCCAGACCTCCCGCCCGTTCTCCGTGACCCGCTTCGGGTCGATCGCCACGACGATGCACTGGCTGCCGAAGCGGTCGGATGCGCGGCGGATGAAGTCGGGGTCGCGCACGGCGGCGGAGTTGACCGAGACCTTGTCGGCCCCTGCCGACAAGAGTGCCCGGATGTCCTCGATCGTCCGGATGCCGCCGCCAACGGTCAGCGGCATGAAAATCTGATCGGCCGTGCGGCGGACGATGTCGATGAGGATGGCCCGCTCTTCGTGGCTGGCCGTGATGTCCAGGAACACCAGTTCGTCGGCGCCCTCGGCGTCGTAGCGCGCGGCCACCTCGACGGGGTCGCCCGCGTCCTTAAGGTCCAGGAACTTCGTTCCTTTGACGACGCGGCCGCCTTCGACGTCCAGGCACGGAATGACACGTTTAGCCAGCACTCAGAGCGTCTCCCGAATAGCGAGATTATACGAAGCGCGCTTGCGGTCCTGCAAGGGAAAGGCGGCGGCGGGGTTTTTTCTTGAAAACCTTATGGCGCAGGGAGCATAATCCGGCCAAAGAGGTGTGCGACTGCCCGGCCCATGCCTGCTCGACAGCGACAGGAGGTTTCCATGCCATTACCCTTCGTGCGTTCCGGCGGTCTGGCGATGGTCTTGGCGGCCCTCGCCGCCTGCGCAGGTTGCGAAGACCAGTCCGTCAAGTTCAACCAGGAAGGCCTTGCCCAGTACCGGGCCGGCGACTACACCCGCGCGCGGGCCGCCTTCGAGGAAGCCATCGCCCAGAGCCCCGACGTCGGCGAGTACTATTTCAACCGCGGCATCTGCGAGCAGGCCATCGGCCACTGGGACATGGCGATCCACAACTACGAAATGTCCATGCGCCTGAGCCCCAAGGTCGTCGACGCCTACAACAACGCCGCCCAGTGCTACATCGAAAAGGGCGACCTGGCCAAGGCGCAGCAAATCCTGATCACCGGCACGTTGGCCAATCCGTACACTGGAGAGGCGTTCATCAACGTCGGCCGCTTCTTCGACAGCCGGGGCGATATGCCCAGCGCCCGCCTCTGGATGGCCAAGGCCGTCGCCGCCGATCCGGACAACGCCAAGCCCCACCTGGCGTACGCCCAAATCCTTATGAAGGCCGGCGAGCGCGACAAGGCCATCGGGGAATTCCGCAAGAGCCTTGACCTCAATCCTCTCCAGCCGGAGACGTCGGCCAAGTTGTCGGAATTGGCGCCTTCGGGCAACCAGTTGCCGCCGCTGAAGCCGCAAACCAAATGAGTTCAAAGTTCAAGGTTCAAAGTTCAAGGTCAGCGCGGTGGGCGGGGTTTCTGCGCCTTCCCGCACATCGGGCAGCAATGCTGGCGCTGGCGGCCCTCGTCGCCTGTGCGGCCACGGTCGCCTTTGCCTGGGCCGACCGCACTCACCAACTGATCGTCGAGGAATCCGTCGCGCGCCTGCCGGAGCCGCTACGGGGCCTCTTTGCGGACGAGGCGGCGATGGAGCGCCTGAAGAAGGCCGCAATCGAGCCGGACGAGCGGAAGAAGCGGATCGAGAAGGACGCGGCCGCCATGCCCGCCGACAGTCGCGAGGCGATGCTCAAGAAGGCCGACGAAGAGAAAAAACGCCACTACTTTGACATCGACGCGATCACGGCCGAGCCGCCGCCGTTCGCCCATTTTCCGCACGACCGCGCGGCGGCCGAGAAGGAGTTCGGCACGAAACCCTTCCAGGAGCACGGCACGGCCCCGTGGGCCGCCGAGGCGGCGCTCGAAAGGTTGGCCGACGCGATGAAGAGCGGCCGGACGGACGAGACGTTCGAGGCCGCCGGCGACCTGGCACATTACGTCGCCGACCTCCACATGCCGCTGCACGTCTCGAAGAATTTCAACGGCAAGTTGACCGGTAACGACGGGGTGCACCAGGCGGTCGAGATCGGCTTGGCGGTCCGCAACGAGCCCTTCTACGCTGCCGAGGTCCGCAAAGACCGCACCGAGGTCGCGTATGTCTCGAAGGCGCCCGATGCGCTCTTTGAGTGGGTCGTCCAGGCCAATGCCCGCGCGGCTCCCCTGCTGGAGGCCGACACGGCCGCCCGCAATCAGACCCGCTACAACCCCCCGACCGCCAAGACCAAGGAGGCCGAGCAGGAGACCGAGGACCCGGCCAACGAGAAGTCGCGGCCGTATTACGCGGCCCTGAAGAAGGAACTTGAGGCTCGCGGCTCCCCCGATGCGGCCGCCATGCGCGACGCCGCCGCCCACCTCGCTCAACTCTATTACACCGCCTGGGTCCGCGCAGGCAAACCCGCGAGTTTTTCCCCTGCGGCGTCGTCCGCCCCGGAAACCATGAACATGCCGACGTACGTCCTCCTGATCCCGTCGGCGATCCTGTTTGTCCTTCTCTTCTGGCCGCGTAAGACACGGGTACGCGGTTAGTACGACATCGCTAGTGTAGTGTTTCAGAATTATCGCACATTATGGTATCGGGTGCCACGGCTGCGCTGTTTGCAGCCGTGCTCTGCGTCGAACGGTGGCACGGCTGCAAACAGCGCAGCCGTGGCACCCGGCGCGGGTACGCGGAAAGTAATTGCACCCCAGGGTGCAGCGTTCATAATGGCCGGCCGGTGCAAGGCGAACGCCCCGGCCCCGCGCCGCCCCGGCCACATTTAGCCGGCGGACTTGTCCGCCGCGCACCGTGCGAATGCAAAGGAGGCCGTCATGTCACAGGCCAGGCTCAAGTGCGTAGTGGCGATGGTTCTTGTGCTCTCGGTCGTCGGGGTTGCCCTGGCGGCCGGGCGGCCGGCCACCCAGCCCGGCGCCACGATGGCGGACCCCGAGGCCATCGCCATCGGCCGGGGCATCAACCAGTTTGCGTTTGACCTTTACGCCCAACTCGCCGCTGAGAAGGGCAACCTGTTTTACTCGCCGCAAAGCATCTCGACGGCGCTGGCGATGACCTGGGCCGGGGCACGCGGCGAAACGGCCGCCCAGATGGCCAAGACCCTGCGGCTGCCGGCCGACCGGGTCGAGAAACCCGGGTCGATCCATGCCGCCTACGCCAAACTCCTCGCCGGCCTTTCCGCCGCGCGCGAGAAGCAGGGCTACGAACTCTCGGCGGCCAACGCCCTGTGGGGCCAGAAAGGGTACGCGTGGCTGCCCGGCTTCCTGGGCGTGGTCAAGACCAACTACGGCGCGGGCCTGGAGGAAGTGGACTTCGTCAAGAACGCCGAAGGCGCCCGCCAGACGATCAACGCGTGGGTCGAGAAGGAAACCCGCGAGAAGATCAAGGACCTGATTCCGCAAGGCGTGCTTGACGGACTTACGCGCCTGGTCTTGACTAACGCCATTTACTTTAAGGGCGACTGGGACCACGCCTTCAAGAAAGACCGGACGAAGGACGAGGATTTCTTTGCCGAGGGCGGCCGGAAGGTCAAGGCGCCCATGATGAATCAGTCGGAACATTTCGGCTACATGGACGGCGGCGAGTTCCAGGCCCTTGAGATGCCGTACAAGGGCGACGCCCTCTCAATGGTCATTCTACTGCCCAAGAAAGAGGACGGTCTGGCTGCGCTGGAGAAGACCCTCTCGGCCGAGACGGTGGCCGGGTGGCTGGCGAAACTCGCCCGGCGGGAGGTTTATGTCACGGTCCCCAAGTTCAAGACCACCGCCCAGTTTATGCTGGCCGACACGCTCAAGGCGATAGGCATGCCGCTGGCCTTCGACCCCGGCAAGGCCGACTTCAGCGGTATGGACGGCAAGAAGGACCTCTTTATCAGCGCTGTGATCCACAAGGCGTTCGTGGACGTCAGCGAAGAGGGCACCGAGGCCGCGGCCGCTACGGCCGCCGTGGCGCCCAGCGCCCCGGCCCCGCCGTCCGAGCCGCCGCCCGTCTTCCGCGCCGACCACCCGTTCATCTTCCTCATCCGCGACAAGCGCAGCGGCTGCATCCTGTTCCTCGGCCGCGTGGTGAACCCGAAAGAGTAGGGCGGGGCGCATATTTAGCCCCCGGTGAATACACCGGGGGCCGAACGTCGGGGAGCGCGTGTCGCCGTGCCGCCCCGGGTGTATTCACCCGGGGCTAAATAAACCCGGCACGGGCCGCCTCGCGCGTTTTGCCCCCCCGTGTATTCACGGGGGGCTAAATAAAACGGCGTGCCTTCGGCCTACTTGCCCGGCAACGGCGGGGCCAGGTACAAGCCGAACTCCCGCACCGTCGGCGCGCCGCGAGACTTCGTGATCGCCAGTCGCACCTTGTCGGTCCGCACGTCGCCCACGCGAAGCAGCCGCTTGTAGCCGACCGTTGTGCCCTTGCCGACCTCGCGCCAGCCCGCGCCGTCCCACGCCTCGACGCGGAACTCCTCCACGCGCTGCCCCTGCGTGATCATCTCCTGGACCGAGACGACGTTAAAGAGCGCCTGGCCGCCCAGGTCGACCGTCAGGACGCCGTCGCTCGTGCCGTCGGCGGCCTGCCACCACGTCTCGCCGCTGCCGTCCACGGCCCGCGCGGCCGCGTGGTCTCCGGCAGCGCTCGTGGCCGTTACCGGCCGGCTGCGCGCAAGGTTGGCCTTGAAGGTCTCGTCGAGCACCTTGCGGAACTCCTTGAGGCGCGCGGCATCGTTCTCGTGGATGAGGCCGCGCGTGTCGGGCGGCACGTTGAGCAAGAGCACGCCGTTGCGGCCGACCGACCCGTAGTAGATGTCCAGCAGTTGCTCGAGCGACTTCACCTTGTCGTCCTCGGCGGGGTGATAGAACCACCCCGGCCGGATCGAGACGTCGCATTCCGCGGGCACCCAGTCCGGCCCGCCCGGGTCGCCCTTGTTGAGGTACTTGGTGTTGGCCTTGCCGATACTGACCTTCGAGCGGTCGAAGGTGGACCAGCAGGTCTCGCCGGCGTACCCCTTCTCGTTGCCCACCCAGCGGACGTCTGGCCCGGCGTCGGAGAAGATGACCGCGCCGGGGGCGCACTTGCGGACGACGGCGATGAACGACGGGAAGTCGTATTCCTGCCGCTTGCCGTTTGGCCCCTCGCCGCACGCCCCGTCGAACCATATCTCCGAAACCTCTCCATAGTTCTGGAGCAACTCGTACAGTTGGTTGACGAAGTGCTGGTTGTACTTCGGCGAATCGCCGTAGGTCTTCTCGTGGCGGTCCCAGGGCGACAGGTAGATGCCGAACTTCAGGTCCTCCAGGCGGCAGGCCTCGGCCACCTCGCGCACGACGTCGCCCTTGCCGTCGCGCCACGTACTGCTCTTGACGGAGTGGTCGGTGTACGCGCTCGGCCACAGGCAGAAACCGTCATGGTGCTTGGCGGTGAGTATGAGCATCTTGACGCCGCCGGCCTTCAGGGCGCGCGTCCACTGGCGTGCGTCGAACTCGGCGGGGTTGAAGACCTTCGGGTCTTCCTTGCCGTTGCCCCACTCCTTGTTGGTGAACGTGTTGACGCCGAAATGGGCGAAGGCGATGATCTCCAGTTCCTGCCACGCCAGTTGCCGCGGCGAGGGCGTCGGGAGGAGTATCTCGCCGGGGGCGGCCGGCGCGGCGGCCTCGGCCTTCCTGGCCTCCGCGGCGGATGCCGGCAAGGCGGCGAGGCCGAGGATGAGCAACGTGGCGATAGCGGCGGCAATTCGAGCGTGCATCATGGTTTGGCCTTTCGCAAAACGCGCGGCGGGCAAGTCCGCCGGCTATTGATCCCGGTAAAAGCAATGCTCACGCTTGTCATTCTGAGGAGCGGCTTTAGCCGCGACGAAGAATCTCACCTTTCGGCCGGAGAACGGCGAGATTCTTCGGCCCCGTAAACGGGGCCTCAGAATGACATCCCTTGCACGGGATGAACATTACTTACACCGGGCTCAAATAAATGTGACCGCGGGCGGGTCGCCCCGCCTGCCGCTCGATTATACCGGCGTGAAATTGCCTTGCAACGTTTTGGCAACACTCTATGATTTTCGGTGAGGCGTGTGGCTCTCTGGAATCTGAGATGCCGGATGCCGGATGGGCCGGGAGGGCGAAGCATGGACTCGTTCCTGAGCAGCATGTACTGGGGCTCGGCCCTGTTCTTCAGCGTCCTGTTCGCGTGGCAGTTGCTGGCAACGCTCTTCGGGCACTTCGGCGGCGGCGACAATATCGACGCCGGCGCGGGCCACGACGTGGCCGGGGCAGGGCATGATGTCGGCGCCGGGGCGCATGCCGGCCACGATGCCGCCGTGGATTCGGTCGCTTCGTTCAAACTTCTCTCGATCCGCTCAATGACCGCCTTCGGCCTTCTCTTCGGATGGGCGGGCGTTCTCTACTCGCGGGCCGGAGTTTCCCAGAATCTTACGATCCTCTACAGCCTCCTCTGGGGGGCGGCAGGCATGCTTATCGTCTCGGCCCTCTTCTACTTTTTCATGCGGATGGCCGAGACCGGCACGCGGCGGCTGTCGACCGCCGTCGGCCAGCCCGCCACCGTTTACATGGACATCCCCGCCAACGGGGCGGGCCAGGTGCGTGTGCTTTGCGGCGGGACGATTTGTTTCGTAACCGCCCGTGCCGCCGGCGGCGAGGCCCTGAAGGCCGGCACGCCTGTTGTCGTCAAGCGCGTCGTCGGCCCGAACGTCGTCGAGGTCGAAAAAGCGCCGCAGTAACGAATAGTCGTTTCGTATAGCGTTAGTCTTCGGGGGTGGCATGGTCACGCTGTTGCGTGACCATGTTGCAGTGATTGGCCAGGCGCCGTTGGGGGCACATGGTCACGCAACAGCGTGACCATGCCACCCGCCGTCCGTGCGTTTCGCGTTCTTGTCGAACTAAGGAGGTGCAACCATGTTGATTGATCAACTGTTCTCATTGGGGTTGCAGGTGCCGAGCCTTCCGCCCCGCGGGACCGAAGAATCAGGTTCCGCCACCCTGCTGCTCTCGCTTCTGGCGGGGTTCGTGGCGGTCGTCATCCTGCTGATGCTCGTGCGGCTGTACAAGCGATGCCCGTCCAACAAAATCCTCGTCATCTACGGCAAGACCGGCCGCGGGGCAGCCAAGTGCGTCCAGGGCGGCGCGGCGTTCGTGTGGCCGGTCATCCAGGCGTCCAGTTTCCTGGACCTCGACCCGTTCGTCGTGCCGATCGACCTGACGAGCGCCCTGTCGCAGGAAAACATCCGCGTCTCTGTGCCCACGACCGTCACGGCCGCCATCTCGACCGACCCCGGCATCATGGAGAACGCCGCGGTCCGCCTGCTGGGCCTCACGCGCCAGCAGATCCTGAACATCGCCACCGACATCATCCTGGGCCAGATGCGCGCGGTCATCGCCACCATGAAGATCGACGAGATCAACCGCGACCGCCAGGCATTCATGGCCAAGGTCAGCGAGGCCGTGGCCGTGGAACTCGAGAAAATCGGCCTGACGGTCATCAACGTCAACATCAAGGACATCGAGGACGAGTCCGGATACCTCAAGGCCATGGGCCGCAAGGCCGCCGCCGAGGCCATCCAGCAGGCCGAAATCGACGTGTCCGAGCAGGAGCGTCGCGGCAAGATCGGCGTGGCCGAACGCCAGCGCGACCAGCGCAAGGCCGTCGCCGCCGCCAACGCCGAGGCCATCATCGGCGAGCAGTCGGCCCAGCGCGACCAGCGCCAGCAGGTTGCCAACCTTGACGCCCAGGCCGTCCAGACCGAGACCGAGGCCAACGCACGCAAGGCCGCGTTCGGGGCCGGCCAGAAGGTGGCCGAGGCCGAGGCCCGCTCCAAGTCCGAGTCCGCCTCCCGCACCGCCGACGGCCAGATCCGCGTCGCCGAACAGAAGGCCCAGAAAGAGGCCGAAGACGCACGCGCCCTCAAAGAACAGTCGCGCCTGAGGGCCGAGGTCATCGTCCCTGCCGAGGCCGCTCGCAACCAGGTCGTCATTCAGTCTGACGCCGAGAAGCAACTGAAGACCCTCGTGGCCGAGGGCGAGGCCAACGCCATCCTCGTCAAGATGAAGGCCGAGGCCGAGGGCACCAAGGCCGTCCTCGACGCCAAGGCCGCAGGCTATGGCAACCTCATCATGGCTGCCGCCAAGGATCCGCAGGCCGCAACGACGCTGCTGGTCATCGAGCGCCTGACCGAAGTCGCCCGCATCCAGGCCGATGCCATCAAGAACCTGCCGCTGGAGAAGGTCATCGTCTGGGACGGCGGCGGCAAGGACGGCGGCGGCCTGGCGGACCTGGGCCGGCGCCTCGTAGGCGTCCTGCCCCCGATGCACCAACTGGCGCAGATGGTCGGCCTCGATCTGCCCGACTTCCTCGGCCAGGTCAAAGGCCACCGTGCCGCCGATGCCGGAACGGAGAAGGCGAAGGACTGACGCAGCAACGGGGCCTGGTAATAGGGGGTGTGGCACTGCTGGCTTGCCCAGCCGTGGCAGAAGGCCCGTGACGTTCTCCACGGCTGGGCAAGCAAGCCGTGCCACACTGCGAAGCGTAAGGATCGCCGGCGTAATTTACCGGAGAGCGCATGGCCGACCCGAAGCACATCCCGGCCGGGTTCCGCCGCAGGCTGCGCGAGGAACTTGCCCTGTGGCGGGCCGAGGGCCTCGTCTCGACCGATCAGGCCGACGCCCTGGCATCGCGCTATCGCCTGGCCGACCTCGCGAAGGAATCCAGCAGTACGCTTCTGCTCTCGCTCTACATCGTCGGGGCGCTGCTCGTGGCGGGGGGCGTAGTGAGTTTCGTGGCCGCCCACTGGGACGGCCTGCCGGCCGCGCCGAAGGTCGCCCTCATCGTCGTGGCGATGCTCGCCTGCCACGGGGGTGGGTTCTACCTCTGGAAGATCCGCGAGACTCATCCCTGGCTCGGCCACGCGCTCATCGTGCTTGGGACGCTCGTCTTCGGCGCTAACCTTGGACTAATGGCGCAGATATTTAACATCCACTCAAACGTTTATAACGGTGTGGCCGCGTGGGCCGTCGGGGCGACGGCCGTGGCGTACGCTGTCGGGAGCGTCCCGAACGCCTTTATCGCCGTTGTCCTGTCGTTTGTCTGGCTCTGCGGAGCGGAAGGCCACAGTGCCTGGACATCCGTGTATTACCCGCTGCTGGCGGCGGTCGCGTTCATCCCGTTTGCCTACCGGCGGCGGTCGGCCGTCATCACCGCCATGGCGCTGGCGGTGATTGCGCTGGGGATGATCGTGGGTGCGCCACATGGACGTTGGGTGGAGTGGCGTGTCTTCGCGCTGGTCGCCGTGGGCGCCGGCAGCCTGTATGCGGCGGCGGGGCTGGTGGTGCTGGGGTGCGAGTCGCTACGCCGCCTCGGCCGCGTGGCCGTTCTGCTGGGGGCGATCGGCCTCGGCTTGATGGCCTACGCCCTGTCCTTCCTGCACACGGCCGAGGGCTTGCGCTACCGCGCGTGGGACTTCCTCGATTCGCCCTGGCTGATATCCGTAGGGGCCGCCGCGTTCTGTTCCATTCCGCTGTGGGTCATTTACGCGCTGGCCTGGCGGAAGGCGGGCGCTCTGCGTCCACTGGGCGCGGGCCTCCTGGCGTGCCTGGCGCTGCTGGCGGTCGGCATCGGCCTGACGCTGGCCCACCCGACCGACCGGCAATACTACCTGCCGTCGTCGGCCGACGGCGTCGACATCACCGCCGCCGTCCTCGGCAACATCGCCGTCCTTGCGCTGGCCGTGGGCCTCGTTGCGAGCGGCATGGCCCTGCTGGACCGCCGCCTCTTCTGGCCCGGCGTGCTCCTGCTGGTCATTCTGGTGGTGAGCCGGTTCTTCGAGTACGAGTCGAACCTGATGTGGAAGGCGGCGGCGTTCCTGGTCTGCGGCCTGGGGATCATCGGCGGCGGCCTGAAGTTCGAGTCGTACCTTCGCCGGAGGAGGGCCGCCGATGAGCAACCGTAAAATGCTCTGGGCCTTCGCCGGCGCCGTTGCGCTGCAACTGGCGGTCCTTGCGGCCGTGCCCGCGCCGCAGGCGTACACGCGGCTCACCGGCCGCACGGTGATCCTGAAGACCGCCCCGGTCGATCCCTACGACGTGATGAGCGGCTACTACGTTACGCTCTCGTACGAGATCTCCGACCGCAACAGGATTCCCGGAGAGAAGGCGTTCCTGAGCAAAGAGAAAGCCACCGGCAACGAGAGCGTTACCGTGTACGTGGTCCTCCGCGAGGGGGCCGACGGCGTATGGGCGGCCGAGTCGGTCCACGACGCATGGCCCGACGTGCCCGCCGACCGCGTGGTCGTCAAGGGCCTGTACCGTTACTGGATGCCAATGGAGTTTGGCATTGAGCGGTTCTTCATCCCCGAGACGGCTCGCGAGGCGGTCGAGAAAGACCTCCGCGCAAACCGCGACGGGGCGCGGGTAGAGGTGAAGATCGATTCCTTCGGCCGCGCGGCCCTCATGCGCCTGCGCATCGGCGACCGGGTGTATGATTACTGACATGCGCGGCCCTGCCGCCCCCGGTGTATTCACCGGGGGCTAAGTAAGGCGTGTCCCCGCCGCTGCCGCCTTTTTCTTTTCCGCCGGTTCCCCGTTCCCTGTTCCCGCCTTTCTTTCCTTGCTTGCGGTCGGCCCGTGTATCTCCTAAGATGTTGTCATGGTTCCCAGGCCCAAGGTTGACGAGGCCGTGGCTCAGGCTCAGGCCGGCGCGCCGTCGCCCCTGCTGCCCGGAAGGGGTCAGGAGCCCTACGACGTAAGGCTCCTGACACCCTCCGACCGTTCGATGTCCGGCGTCGGCCCCGGCGGCATCCACGAGGGCCTCACCGTCCGTGCCCGGATCATCGCCCCGTCGCTCCTCGGGCCGGGCGAGGTCGTCATCTTCGAGATGAAGCCGTCGCTCTGGTACGTCGTGTTCGCCAGCCTTCCCATTGCGGCGGCCGGGCTGATGCTGCTCTTGCTCTCGGGCGTGGTCTCCGACCTGCCCGAATCGCTTCGCCGCTGGGGCGCGGTTCTGGGCGTCTGGGTTGTGGGCCTGCGCATCGCCGTCGCGTTCCTCCAATGGCTGGGGCGCACGTACGTCCTTACGGATCGGCGCATCCTGACGCAGTCGGGCGTCGTCAACGTCGCCGTCGAGACGTTCGGCCTGGAGGACATCGAGAGCCCGTTTGTCGCCCAGGCGGCCGCCCAGCGGCTGCTGGGCATCGGAACGCTCTTCTTCCGTCCCATGCCGGGGGTCCGGTGCCCGGCGCTTTCCTGGGACCACATCCGCCGCCCCGAAGAAGTCCACGCCCAGGTCGTTGCCCAGATCGAACGCTGGAAACGCGCGCAATCGATGCTCAAGCGGCCGTAACGGCGGGAACGGGGAATCGGGAACCGGCAAGCGGAAGCCGGAACGGGCGGTGCCGTCACGTTTAGCCGTCGCCGGCGCGGCGACGGTCGTTTTGTCGATGTTCGCAGATTGCCGCCGCCGGCGCGGCATTTTGAAAGGTGTGGACGGGATTTCGCATGACCAACGACTCATCGCCGCTCGACTTCGATTTCGCCAAGGCCGCCGTCCTTGAGGCCGGCCAGATCGCGCTCCGCCACTACGGCCGCGTGGCGTTCGACGTCAAGCCCGACCGCTCGCTCGTCACGGAGGCCGATGTGGCGGTCCAGAAGTTCCTGCGCGAGCGCCTCGGCGATCGGTTCCCCGACGACGGCCTCGTCGGCGAGGAGCAGGGCCTCCGCAAGCCTGCCGCCCAGGGGGCCCGCACGTGGGTCATCGACCCGATCGACGGCACGGCCGCGTTCATCGCGGGGCTGCCCGGTTGGGGCGTCGCCGTCGGCATCGTCGCGGGCGGCCGGCCCGCGGGCGGCCTGTTCCTCATGCCCGCCTCGAGCGACCTCTTTGAGATGGCCCCCGGAGGGCCGGTCCTCAGGAACGGCCTCGCAACGCACATGAAGGCCCCCGAACCGTTCCACCCCGAGTCGTCCATCATGGTCGGCCCGCGGTTCCCGCAGCGCCACCACGTGGACCCCGCGTTCCTGGCTAAGTTCCGCAGCCTGGGCTCTACCGTGGCACACATGTGCTATGTGGCCGTCGGCAGCGGCGATGCCGCCATCGTCGAGGAGGCATACGCCTGGGACGTGGTGGTGGGCACGGCCATGGTCCGCGCCGCCGGCGGCGTGGTGCGATACCTCGATGGCCGCGACGTCGATATCGCGCCGCTCCTTGCGGGCGCGAAGATCCCCGCCCCCATCCTCGCCGGCCCCGAAGAAACTATCGCCGCGCTGGTGAAGGTCATCTTTATTTAGCCCCCGGTGAATACACCGGGGGCCGAACGTGTAAGGGCGCCCAATGGCCAACACCCTTGCTGTCATGCTCACGATGACCACCTACGGCACGTGGCTTCGCGGCGATGCGCGGGGCTGGGTCGAAGACGGCATCGTCTTTCCGCCCGCCCCCGAGATCGAGGCCGTCGACCGCCTTCGTATGAAGCACCCCGTCTACCTGATGCCGGCCGAGTCATGGCTTGAGATAGGCGAATGGGTCGGCCGGTCGCTCCGGCATCGCTGCGAGGCCACGGTCCTCGCCCTCTTCGTCGGCACGTGGCACGTGCACGTCGTGGTCGGCGCGAACCGGTTTCCGATCGCCGCCATGGCCAAGTGCGCCAAGGATGCCGTGCGGTGGGGCCTGCGAGCCGGCCGCCCGATCTGGGGCGAGGGGTACGACAAGCGATATTGCTATGACGCGAGGTCAGTCCTGGCGCGGATCCAGTACGTTGAGCGCCACAACCTGGCCCTCGGTCGCCCGGCCCAGCCCTGGCCCTTCATCGAGCCGCCCCGCTTCATTTAGCCTACCCCTGTGCCCGGCGCTTTATTTAGTCCCCCGTGAATACACGGGGGGCCGAGCGTTGAAGTGCGCGTATCACCGCGCCGCCCCCGGTGTATTCACCGGGGGCTAAATAAAGAGGCGCATTGCGTGCGTCGGGCCGTGCCTTATTTAGCCCCCCGTGAATACACGGGGGGCAAAACGTCAAGTTGCGCGTATCGCCGCGCCGCCCCCGGTGTATTCAATGAAGGTCAAATCGGGTATATTGATGTGGCGTGAAACGGCAACTTCAACTCAAGGAGAGCGGCAATGGAGAAAGTGATTGTGGTTGGCCTGGTCGTGGCGGCGGCTCTGGTGCTGGGCATGGCGCTGGGTTCGCAAACCGGCCGCGCGGCCGAGGGGGCCGCCGGCGGCAAGATGCTCGCCCACAACGTCTACTTCAGCCTGAACGACGCCACCCCTGCGGCCAGGGAGAGACTCGTTGCGGCCTGCAAGAAGCACCTCTCGGGCCATCCCGGCCAGGTCTTCTTTGCCGCCGGCACGATGGCCGAGGAGTGCAACCGCCCCGTCAACGACCGCGACTTCGACGTGGCCCTGCACGTGGTCTTCAAGGACACTGCCTCGCACGACGCCTACCAGACCGCCGCGCGGCACCTGAAGTTCATCGAAGAGAACAAGGACAACTGGAAGAAGGTCCGGGTCTTCGATTCGATGGTCGAGCAGTAGGGTCGAAAGAAGGCGTTGCGGAGACCGTGGCAACCACAGATTCAGTCCTGACACGTTACTACCGGCCCGCCCGACGGCGACGGGTGATCATCGCCGCCGAGAACGCAAGCGGAGATAAGTATCGTGTTACCACCCCCCGAACAACGAGTATGGTCGCCTGGGCGACCCGCTTGGCGCTAATCTCCGAGCCAAAGAGTCCTTGGCGCGGCAGGGGGCAAAGGGTATAAGCAGTACGGGCAGCGGCGTCTCGGGTGACGTTCACCTTGCCTTCTCGCGTAACGAGCCAGGCGCGCCCGCGTCGGCCGGCCTGACCGTTGAAAAGGATCCGCCATGCCGTTCTTGCAGTTCAAGGGAAAGTCGGCGATTGAGTCGTACCATCACGTCGTGGCCCACCATCGCCTGGATTTCGACGCGAAACTGTCGGTCCTGCCCAAGGGCGAAAAGCCCGGCCTCGGCGGCAACCTGATCATCGAGGGTGATAACCTGCTGGCCCTGAAGGCCCTTCTGCCCACGCACGCCGGACGCATCAAGTGCATCTATATCGACCCGCCCTACAACACGGGCAACGAGGGCTGGGTCTACAACGATAACCTCACGCAGCCGCAGTTCAAGGAGTGGATCGGCCGGACCGTGGGCAAAGAGGGCGAGGACGCCTGCCGCCATGACAAGTGGTGCTGCATGATGTACCCGCGCCTGGAGTTGCTGAAGGACTTGCTGCGCGAGGACGGGGCCATCTTCATCAGCATCGACGACAACGAAGTGCATCATCTTCGGATGATTATGGACGAGATTTTCGGTGAGCAGAATTTCATCGCCGATATCATCTGGCAGAAGAAGTATTCGCCACAGAATGACGCCGAGTTCTTCTCGCAGAACCACGACTTCGTAGTTGTTTATGCGAAGAGCAGGGAGGGCTGGAAACGTAATCTCTTGGCGCGCACGGCAAAGCAAGACAAGGCGTACAAGAACCCTGACAATGACCCACGCGGCCCATGGAAACCAAGTGACCTCACCCGGGCCGAGCACCGGGACCGGGACTACTACGCCATTACAACACCTGCGGGCAATGAGGTTTGGCCGGCTAAGGGGCGAAGTTGGGCAAGACCCCCGAGGGAGATTGAACGGTTGAGGGCGGACAATCGCCTTTGGTTTGGAAAAAACGGGGATGCAATTCCATCTCTAAAACGTTTTCTCGACGAAGTGAAAGCTGGTGTCGTTCCGAGCACACTCTGGTTGCGCGATGAAGTTGGCGATAATCAAGAGGCAGCACAAATCCTAAAGCAGATATTTGCCGATGCCCCTGCGGACCTCGTCTTCAACAGCCCCAAGCCCTGGCGTCTGGTTAAGAAGATACTTGAAATCGCCACTGACGAGGACTCCATTGTGCTTGACTCCTTCGCTGGGAGCGGCACCACGGCACATGCGGTGTTGCAGTTGAACAATGAAGATCAGGGGGAGCGCCGCTTTGTCTTGGTACAAATTCCCTACGACAACAAGGACGACCAAAATCGCAGACTCAACATATGCCAGAAGATAACCAGGGTCCGCGTCCATCGTGTCATATCAGGCTATGGCAACCAGGGGGCCACGCAAGATACTGTCTCTGTGGAGGGCCTCGGTGGCTCCTTCACCTACGCCAGCGTGGGCGACCGCCTCTTCGGCGAGTACCGCGACCTGGGCAAGAAACTCCCCTCCTTCGAGGAACTGGCCAAGTACATTTTCTACACCGAGACCAGCCGCGAGTGCGACCTGAAGAAGATCGACCCGGAATCGGGCTTCATCGGCGCAACCGATGTCTCGGGCGGCACGAGTTACTACCTTCTCTATACGCCTGACCGCAAGGCCGACCGCGAGATGAGCCTTGTGACCCTGGGCGAAATTGCCGCAAGAGACAAGAACCGCAACTGGGTCATTTACTGCGAGAAGATTTGGCTGCACCAGGACCAGTTGCGCAAGGTCGAGCAGGAACAGGGTAAGCGCATCCGGCCGATGGTGGTGCCGTTTCAACTGAAGTGACCCGCCCATGGAGTTGAAGAAGTATCAACGCCGCGTCGTCGAAGAAGTGGAGCGATACCTCGCGCGCCTGGCGCAGGTGCGCGAGGCCGGGCAGCCACGCCACGCCGCGCTCGACGCCTGGGAGGACTTGCGCCTCGGGTTTTACCGTGAGCACAAGAACGGCCTTGGCGAAGACCTACCCGTGTTCTGCATCAAGGTTCCGACGGGCGGCGGCAAGACGCTCTTGGCGACGCAGATACTGGGGTCGGCCTATCGGACCCTCCTGAAGGACCGTAACGGTGCGGGCCTAGTTCTGTGGGTCGTGCCGAGCAGCCAGATTTATCGCGACACGCTCCGGCGACTGCGGGACCGCAACGACATGTACCGGCTGATGCTGGAGCACGCTGTCAGCCGCCGTATCGAGGTGTGGGAGAAACACGAGATCGCGCGCCTCTCGCCGGGGCGGCTGCGCGATTGCCTTAATATCCTGGTGGTTCAACTGGCGAGCACGAACCGCGAGACGCGCGAGCATCTGAAGTTCTTTAAGGATAGCGGCGGCAACATCGTCCAGCATTTTCCCCCGGAAGATGATTTTGAGGGGCACAAGGCCCTGAAAAAGCAGTTCGCCAACCTCGACATGATCGAGGACGACGAAGCCTCCGGCCGGCACCTTGCGGCGACGAGCATCGGGAACCTGGTTCGCATCTGCCGGCCTCCCGTGATTCTGGACGAAGGGCACAAGGCAACGAGCGAGTTGGCCCGCCGCACCATCGATGGGTTCAACGCCTCGCTGGTGGTGGAACTGTCGGCCACGCCGCGCGCGGGCACGAACATCATTTCGCGCGTCAGCGGGAAGGAGTTGCTGGACGAAGAGATGATCAAACTGCCACTGAACATCGCCACGTCGGGGCAGAAATCTTGGAAGGACGCGCTGACACAGGCGCGAGACCGGCGGGAGACCCTCGCCCGGCTTGCGGCGGAGCACACGGCGAAGGTGGGCGAGTGGGCGCACATCCGGCCGATTATCCTGGTCCAGGTGGTGCGGACCGGCAAGGACCAGCGCGACGCCGGGTTCATCCACAGCGAGCAGGTGAAGGAATATCTGGCGGAGCGGCTGGGCGTGCCGGAGGCCGCGATAGCCATCAAGAGCGCGGAAACGGACGACATCGAGGGCATCAACCTCCTGGACCCGCTTTGCCCGGTGGAGTGGATCATCACGAAGAAGGCGCTACAGGAAGGGTGGGATTGCCCCTTTGCATACATCCTCGTTTCGCTTAACAACGTGGGCAGCGGGCTGAGCATGACGCAACTGGTGGGGCGCATCCTGCGCCAACCTTACCAGAAGAGGACGCCCTACCCGGAGTTGAACGAGAGTTACGTTTTCTGCCTGCACCGGCGTGCCGGGGAAATCGCCAGGCAGGTCAAGAAAGTCCTCGAGAACGAGGGTTACGAGGGCGAGATGACCGGCGCGGTCGTGGATGCGTCGGCGCCGGATTACCGGCGTCCGCTAAGGACCGTTCGTATCCGGGAAGAGTTTCTGGCCTGTTACCGGAAGCCTTATGAGGGCAAGATTTACCTGCCGCACTTCTCCGTCAAGAACGGCAAGCGTTACGAAGCCCTGGATTACTTCCGGCATCTCATCAGCCGGGTGGACGTGGAGCGGTTCGCCTATGAGAAGATTGACTGGCCTCTGGCCGATAAACTCAAGGAAGCCAAGGACCGATTCTACTCCATTACCATCGGCGAGGACCTTATTCGCCGCAGCGAAAAGGACGTTGATGTGCTGGAGTCGGACGAGCAGGTCATGGGCTGGATTGCCGCAAGCCTGCCGATGACTTTTTTGAGTCACAAACAATTGCATTACATCGTGCGGCGGGTTTACGACCGGCTGGCAAAGTCGGAGTTGGCGCTGCGCGACCGGCTGGCCCTGGTCAAATTCGTGGTGCGCGACAAGATTCAGGCGTTTGTTCAGGAGCAGATCGACGAGCAAACGGAGGCGGCTTTCGCGGCGCTGTTCAAGGCGGGGAGGCTTCAGTTCTACCTTGAATGCGCGGAATGCCGCTTTGAGATTCCGGCCTCGATAGTCGTCAGCCACACGCGCCCGCTGGTTCGTGAGGATGGCGACATGCCCAAGAAGTCTCTTTTCGACTATGTTGAGCACGAATCGCAGAATGCTTACGAGCAGGCCATTGCGCTTTGCCTGGACTCAAACGCCGACGTGCTTTGGTGGTATAGGAACCTTGTGGGGCCGGAGCATTTCACGGTCCAGGGATACAAGCGTTACCGTATCCGGCCCGACTTTGTGGTCCAGAGCGGCACGAAAGAGAAGCCCGAACACCGCGTCATAGTCATTGAGAGCAAGGGCGCCCATCTCGGAGGAAATCCGGACACGGAGTACAAGCGGAAGGTTGCGGGGTACTTCGAGAAGGTGGGGAAGAAGGTTACTTGGCAGCAACTGGGCGAGGACTTCAAGGACCACGTTTTCCGGTTCCAGATTCTTGACGAAGCCGAAGACCTGGGGCGCGATTGGAGAGACGAGTTGCGCCAACTGCTGGCCACGGCCCAGTGACGCTGATGAGGCGTTCCGCGGCTGGCTATCGGTTCGCGGTCGCCAGCAGTTTCAAGTTACAAGTTTCAAGTTCAAGGCAAACCTCTCCCGCCTTTCGTCCGTTGTCTTTGTCTGGTTTTTCACTCTGCATTCTGCACTCTGCACTCTTCACTTTTCAGTCCGCACTTATGATGTCGATCTCGACGTTAAACCATACACAAAATGAGGGACACCCGCGAGCCCTGTGAAAAATTTCACGAACGTAAGTGTTTTTGCAAAAGTGCGACTTACGTCAAAGGGGGCTCCTCAAAAACCGCTCCGAAAGGCTCAAAACGCCATCAAGTTCCGATCAAAAAAGTAAAAAGTGATCAAAAAGGCTCAAGTTTTGTCTTGCCCATCTTAACATTTTGACGCGCCACCCCCTCTGGCGCTAGCGCCAAGGCCGTTTTTGCCTTTTCGGACCCCCAAAAGGGGGTGCGCCGCTCTAATAATTGACGTAAGTGTTTCTGCAAAAACGCGACTTACGTCAACGGATGATCTTGCGGACCAGGATGACCGTGAACGCCGATATGATGGTGATGCCGGCAAGGGCCACCGTCGAACGGGTGCGGAAGGAGTACGTGGAGGAGGTCTCGAAAGACACCGTCCGGCGCGCCGGGCCAGGTCGCTCATTACGATTATGAGTACGTCCGCAACGGTGTGGCGAACCTGTTCATGATCTTCGAACCCTTGGCGGGAAAACGGGAGGTGGAGGTCACCACGCGTCGGACGAAGAAGGATTGGGCCGAGTGTCTTCGTCAGGTCTCGGACGAGATGTACCCGGACGCCGAGATGATCGTGCTGGTGGAGGACAACCTGAACACGCATTCGCCGGCCTCGCTATACGAAACGTTCGAGCCGGCGGAGGCCAAGCGGATTGCGGATCGGTTCGAGTTCCACTATACGCCCAAGCACGGCAGTTGGCTGGACATGGCCGAGATCGAGTTGGGTATCCTGGGCCGGCAGTGCTTGGATCGGCGTATCGATAACGGTAATGATTTGCGGCGAGAGGCGAAAGCCTGGAAAGCGGCACGTAACGCCGCCGGAACCAAGGTAAACTGGCAATTTACCACCGAGGACGCCAGAATAAGACTGAAAAAACTGTATCCGTCAATTCACGGCTGACAGAGCACTGGGGACCCGCCGCGCAAGGAACACTAACTGTGGACTGTCGCAAGGCACTCGAAGAACTTTACGCCCGCTACAACCGCCGCGAGTTTGTCCATCCTGACCCGCTGGAGTTCCTTTACCGCTACGACGACCCCGGCGACCGCGAGGTGGCGGGCCTGGTGGCGGCGACGCTGGCGGTCGGGCGGGTCGCGTCGATCTTAAAGAGCGTCGGCCGCGTGCTGGAACTCCTCGGGCCGCACCCGGCAGCATTCTTGCGCGATGCCCGCGAAGATGGCCTGAGGCGAATGCTGGCGGACTTCAGACACCGCTTCCTGGCCGGCGGGAACATGGCGGCGATGCTCTGGGGCGTGCGCCGGATACGGGGCCGCTACGGGTCGCTGGGGGCGTTCTTCCGGGCGGCCGTACAGCCGGAGGACGAGACCGTCCTGCCGGCCATCTCGGTCCTGGTCTGCGAAATCTCTTCCGTGGGCGACTGCGGGCGGCTGCTGGCGGACCCCCGCGACAAGAGCGCCTGCAAACGCCTCAATCTTTACCTTCGGTGGATGGTCCGCCGCGACGACGTGGACCCCGGCGGATGGGACGGCGTGCGCCCCGCGCAACTGGTCGTGCCGCTCGACGTGCACATGCACCGCATCGCCCGTGCGCTGGGCCTTACTCGCCGGCCGCAGGCCGACTGCCGGACGGCGCTGGAGGTCACGGCGGCGTTCCGCCACATCGCCCCCGACGATCCGGTGCGCTACGATTTTGCCCTGACGCGGCTGGGCATCCGCGACGACACAGATTTGCCGGCGTTCTTGGCGCGGTGCGGCGCGAAGTGAGGGTGCTTTGCGCGGCTGGTGTTTAGCGTTCGCACCCGCGGTGTGGCACGGCTGGCTTGTCCAGCCGTGGCGGATGGCGCACGATGTTCCCCACGGCTGGACAAGCCAGCCGTGCCACATCCGTTATTGCGATGCACGCCACACGCCAAACACATCCGGGTCAGGAGACCCACCGCGCAAATTCCTGCAACGCCTATCCGCAATCTACTTCAGGCTCTCCGGCCCGGCCACGGTGACGCGGACGCGGACGCCGGCGCTGATGCGGCCGTCGGGGTTCTCCACCGCCAGCCGTACGCGGAAGGTGTTGGAAGCCGGGTCGACCACGGGGTTGACGATCTGGACCTTGGTGCTGACGGACTGCCGTCTAGGCTCGAGCACTTCGACCGCCAGCGTCTGACTGGCCTTGAACATTCCGAGCATCCGCGCGGGCGGATGGATGATGATGTGCAGCGGGTCGATGACGGCCATGTGGGCGACGGTCTCGAGCGGCTGGGCGGCCTCGCCGACCCCCTTGGGCTTGCGCGTCACGATGCCGGCCACGGGGGCGCGGATCTTCTTGCGTTCCAGGGCGACCTTGGTGGCCTCGGCATCGACCATGGCCTTCTGGCGGTTCTTTTTCGCGAGTTCGTACTTGTACAGCGCTACGTCGTAGGCCATTTTCTTCTGGAGGTACAGGAGTTGGGCCTCGGCCCCCTCGGCGGAAAGTTGCTTGGTGATGCGGGCTTCTTCCTGGGCTTGCTCCATGGTGGCGCGTGCGCCCTGTTCGTCGGCGTCGCTTTCGGCCTCGAGCCTGGCGGCGCGGCAGGCGAGTTCCTCGGTGGAGTCGTCGAGGGCGAGGATCACGTCGCCGGCCTTGACGACGGAGCCCTCGTCGGCCCCGACGGTCTTGATGATGCCGCCGACGGCCGCCGCCAGTTCGATGGCTTTGGAGGGCTGCGTAAAGACTTCCTCGGCGTACGCTTCCGTCGAGGCGGGCGGGGCCGGTGCTTTCGCGGACGCGGTGGCGGCCAGAGCCACCGCAATCAGAGCCAACTTGGCAATCATGGAATAATCTCCTAATACTACGACGCCACTTGGCCCAGGGCAACTGTTTGAGAAATCAAGCGTGGGCCGTTCTCAGATTGTAGCGCGGGGGTTTATCCCCCGCGCCGTCCTACGCGGGGCACAAGGCCCCGCGCTACGGCGCTAAGTTTGGTTGCTGCAATCTGTTAGGTTCATTTTACTCGGGCTTCTTCTGCTCGCCTCGTGTTGGCGCCAGGCGCAGGCCCAGCGGTCTCGGATGGTCCGGCGTCGACGGCGGCCGAAAGATGTCGATCCCCTGGTTCTCCAGGAGGACGCCCTGGGCCCGCGCCAGCGACACGAGGCCGAGGTTGAAGTTCAGCAGGGCCTTCAGGTAATCCCGTTCGGCGGTGGCAAGGGTTTCCTGCGCCCGCAGGAGTTCGTCGTTGGTCGTCTTGCCGAGTTCGAACCGGCGCTGCTCGCCCTGGACGGTCCTGGCTGCGGCGGTCTTGGCGGTCAGCGTGGCCTCGATCTCCCCGCGCGCCAGGAGGACGGCCCGGGCCGCCCCGTTGACCTCCTGCATCACCTGGTTGGCCAACTTATCCAACTCTACGAGGGACTGGTCGTATTCCAGAAGGCGTTTGCGGCGGGTGGCGTCGGCGGAACGGTTGCCGAGGGGCACCTCGAGTTCGACGCCCGCGTTCCAACTGATGCGCTCGCCGGGGTCCTGGTTCTCGAGCGACTGGTCCAGGTCGACGCCGAGGCCGTTCATGATGTACCGCAGGGTGGCGTCGAGTTTCGGGAGGCGGTCGCGGTCGGCGACGTCCAGGCGAATGCGGTTGATGGCGACGGCGTTGCGGGCCCGTTCCAACTCTGGGCGGCGGACGAGGGCCGTCGCGATGGCGGCCGAGCGGTTGACGTCCACGAGGAAGAACCGCGGCGTCTCGATCGTCATGATGCGGGTGTCGCCGGCGAGCGACAGGTCGGGGGAATTCAGGATGAGTTTCAGTTTGTCCATCGCGTCGCGGGTCTGGTTCTCGGCGCGGACGACGTCGGCGTCGCGCAGGGCGACGGCCGCCGCCGCACGGTTCAGGTCGAGGTCGGAGGAAACGCCCCTGGCGCGGCGGGCTTGCTCGCGCCGCAGCACCTCGGCCGCCAGGTCGCGGGAGGCGCGGGTGGCGCGGACCGATTCGGTGTCGAACGCCAGTTGCCAGTAGGCGTTGATCACGCCGGCCACGACGTCCTGGACGCCCTTGCGGAAGTCCTGGAACGAGACGGCCGAGTTCAGGTTCGCCACGCGGATGGGCGCCTGGTTATATTCCGCCCCGGCGCCCCTGAGGAGCGGCTGGGCCAGTTCCACCGTGGTGCGCGTCACGTTCTGGGGATTGGGGATCGTGAGGGTGCTGTTGGTGTTGAGGGCGTCGGAGGACTCGTAGACGGCCAGCGTGCCGCCGGTCGGCACTTTCTGCCGCAGGCCTGCCTGCCAGGCGACCGTGTTCTGGACCAGAAGGCCCTGCTGGGTGGCGCCGGTATCGAGGATGCTCTGGATGGGCCGGTCGACGCGGCCGACGGTGCTTGAGGCGAACGCGGCAGGGTCGAAGACCGCCTCGGCCACGGTGATGTCCTGCTCGGCGGTCGGCGGCTGGAAGCCGGCGATCTGGATGTCGTGGTTGTTGGCCAGGGCCAAGCCGAGGGCCTGAACGAGGGTCAGCCGGACCTCGCCGTCGACGGGTGCCGGAGGTTTCGGCGCGGGCGCGTTCGGCGGGACCTCCGTGA
Source organism: Planctomycetota bacterium (assembly GCA_026386995.1). Next base: position 30,819 of record JAPLMO010000335.1, read on the forward strand.
CGGCCGGACGGGCGGCGGACGCCAGGCTCTTGGAAACCTCCTGCGCGATCCACTCATCGGTGCGGGTCGGCGTCCGGGCGCATCCTGTGCCCACGAAGAACAGGATGGCGACGGCCAAGGCGTATGGCAAGCAAATGGCGTGTCGACGTGCTCGCACGAGCCTCTTTTCCTCCCCGCGTGCCGGTCTGCCGCGAATGGTACAGCAGGCGCCGGCACTTCTCAACACTTATGTCGGCCGGCGCGATGGGGAAACTTGTGCTGGACTCCTGTGCGAGCGATTGCCGATTTCAATAGTACGAAAGTGCAGGATTGCGATTTGCGCGGCGGTTCAGGAGAACCGCCGCGCACGATAGGGCAGTTGCGCTGCCTTAACAGACACGAGGGCGGGGATGCCCCTTTTTGCGCCGGCGCGGCCGGCCTGTAATGCGCCGCCGTCGGACATGGCCGCGACAAGAGGCCGCGACAAGAGGCTTGCGGGTAGTCCCGAAGTGGGGTACTCTGACCGTTGAACGTACACCTTCTTCCTGAAAGGAACGCGAACGATGGCCACCCAGAAGGACAACGAACCGACTAACACCCCCCCGGCGGCGGGGCAGCCGGCAGCCGGCCAGGCCACGCAGGAAGTCACGCTGCGGCTGGACGAGCGCAACATGAAATCCAGTTATGCCAACGCCTTTCGGACGAACGCCACGGCCGAAGAGGTCATGATCGACTTCGGGCTGAACCTGGTCGTGCCGCCGCAGCGGCAGGGCGGGCAACCGGAGATCATGTTCCAGGTCAACGAGCGCATCATCATGAACTATTTCCAGGCCAAGCGCCTGGCCTTGACACTGGGCCAGATCATTCGCCGCCACGAAGAGCAGTTCGGCGAGATCGAACTGGACGTGGGCAAGCGGCGCAAGACCTCCGGCTGAGGCCGCGTTGCCCGCGCGAGGGGACAGCACGTTCGCCGCGAAAGCGGCGGAATAGGCACTCATGGCCGCAGAGCGTACCGAAAGGCTGAGCGTCCCGGCCGGGGCCGAACATCTGACAACGGCCGAGGTGATTGACCGCCTCAGCCGTTTCGAGGGGCCCCCGCAGGAATTCCTGGCCAATCTCCTGGCCGTTCAGTGTCAGATCGGTGCCGCCGAGGCCGGGGCCATTCTGCGCCCCGGCGCCAGCGGCGCCCCGGAGTTGCTGGCCGCCTACCCCGGCTTCCCGCCGGGCGCGACGCCGCCGGTCTGGCTGGCGCGTGCGGCCGAACTCTTCGGCGAGACGGCCGCGGCCGGCGCGACCGCCGTCAAGCCGGTTCACTCCCCCGACGAACTCTACGGCCAGGCGGCCTGCCGCAATGTCGTCCTGATACCCCTGCGCGCCGGGGAGGGTGTGCGCGGCATGGCGGTCTTCCTGGTCGTCTCGCGTGACGTGGCGATCCTGGCGGCCGCGCGGGAGCGGCTGGAACTGACCATCAGCCTCCTCAGCCTCTACGAGATGCGTCTGGCCCTGGCCCGGCGTCAGGCCGACCTGCGGCGCCTCCGCTCGGCGATGGAGGCCCTGGCGGTCGCCAACGAGCAGGACCGCTTCGACGGCTTGGCCATGGCCCTGTGCAACGACCTTGCGGCCCGGTGGCAGTGCGACCGCGTGAGCCTCGGGTTCCTCAAGGGTCGCTACGTCAAGTTGCGGGCCATGAGCCACACCGAGAAGTTCAGCCGCAAGATGAAACTCGTCCAGAACATCGAGGCCGCGATGGAAGAGTGCCTCGACCAGGACGTGGAGACTCTGTTCCCCGCGTCTCCCGACGCGACTTTCATCAGTCGCGCTGCGGCGGACCTTTCGCGCCAGCACGGCCCGTCGTCGGTGCTGTGTCTGCCGCTGCGTCACGCCGCGCGGGCGGCCGCTATTCTGGTGCTCGAGCGCCCGGCCGACCGGATGTTCACGCTGGAAGAAGTGGAGGGCCTGCGGCTGACGGGCGACCTGGCGACCGCCCGCGTCGTGAACCTGGAAGAGCAGGACCGGTGGATCGGTGCGCGGATGGCGGCGAGTTTGCGCCGGGCCGCCGCCATGGCCGTCGGACCGAAACACACATGGATCAAGGTGGTGGTCCTGGCGATCGTGGGGTTCGCCCTCTTTGCGATCTTTGTGGAGGGGCCGTACCGCGTCGAGGCGCCGTTCGCCTTCGAGCCGATCCAGCAGCAGGTCATTCCGGCGCCGTTCGACGGCTACCTGGCGGACGTTTTTGTTGAACCCGGCAAGCAGGTGGAGGGCGGCAAGACGGTCCTGGCGACGCTCGACACGATTGAACTGCGCCTGCGCCTGGGATCAGCCAAGGCCGAGCGCCTGGCCTACCTGAAGCAGGCGTCGGCGGCGGCCGCCGAGGATAAGACCGCCGAACAGCAGATTGCCCAGGCCCAGGCCGACCGCATCGCCGCCCAGATCGACCTCCTGGAACACCAGATCGGCCAGGCCACGATCGTTTCGCCGATTACGGGCATCGTCGTCGCCGGGGACCTGAAGCGGCAGATCGGGGCGCCCTTCAAGACCGGGGACGTCCTGTTTCAGGTGGCGCCGCTGGAGGCGCTGCGCGGGGAACTGTCGGTCGCGGAGGGCGAGATTCCCGACGTTGAACTCGGCCAGGAGGGCGAGTTGGCGCCGACCGGCTTCCCGGAGCGACGCATCCGCTTCGTGGTCGAACGCATCAACCCGATGTCCGAAGTGATCGAGCGCCAGAACATCTTCAAGGTGCGCGTGCGGCTCGTGGACCCTCCGTTGCAGATGCTCCCGGGCATGGAGGGGCTGGCCAAGGTCGACGTCGGCCCGCGTCCCTACGGATGGATATGGACCCGGACGCTCGTCAACTGGGTCCGGATGAAGTTGTGGATATAGCGGTCCGTCAAACTTGTTTCCGTGAGTCGAACCAAGTCGCGCGGTGGGCAGTCAGGCCCACCGCGCGGCGGGCAAGACTGCCCGCCGCGCTTGTCCGACTCACAGTTTCAAGGTTGACGGAGTTCTACGGAGTCACGTGTGCCGGTTGACCGACCCACTTTCAGCGAATCGTGGTACCGCGTGGCCCAGTTGCGGCCGCGCCTGCGGTCGGCCGTGCAGGTCCACCGCCAGCATTTTCGCGGCCAGGTCTGGCACGTCGTCCAGGACCCGGCCAACAACCAGTTCTTCCGCCTGAACGAAGAGGCCTACCGATTCGTCGCCCTGCTCGACGGCCGACGCACGGTCGCCGAGGTCTGGAAGATCTGCAACGACATCGCCGGCGACGCCGCGCCCACGCAGGGCGAGGCGATCCAACTTCTGGGCCAACTTTACACGTCGAACCTTCTCCAGGGCGACCTGCCCCCGGACGCCGAAGGGCTCCTGCGCCGCTATCGCCAGCGCATCACGCGAGAGGTCCAGGGGTACCTGACGAACCTGCTCTTCATCCGGATTCCGCTCTTCGACCCCGACCGGTTCCTGGACCGCTTCGTCGGGCTGTTCGGCTTGGCGTTCACGTTCTGGGGGCTGCTTGTGTGGCTGGGCCTGATGGGGGCGGGGTTCTATTTCATTGCGGGACGCACTCGAGAATTGGTGGAGAGCGCCCAGAACATCCTTGACCCCGGCAAGTTGCCGCTCCTGTACGTGACGGTGGTCTTCATCAAGATCATCCACGAGTTCGGCCACGCCTTCGCCTGCAAGAAGTTCGGGCGCGAGAGCGGGTCGGGCGGCGAAGTCCACGTCATGGGCGTCATGTTCCTGGTGTTCACGCCGCTGCCGTACATGGACGCCTCGAGTTCGTGGGCCTTCCGCCGCAAGTGGCACCGCGTGATCGTCGGGGCCGCCGGCATGATGACCGAAATGGCCATTGCGGCGATTGCGGCCGTTGTCTGGGCGTCCACGGGCGCAGGCACCACGGCCCACGCCCTCGCTTACAACCTCATCCTCGTCGGTGGCGTCTCGACGCTGCTTTTCAACGCCAACCCGTTGCTGCGGTATGACGGCTACTACATCCTCTCGGACATTCTGGAGATTCCGAACCTTGCGCAGCGATCGCGCGATTACCTGTATTTCCTCGTGCGGCGGTGGGTGTGGGGCGTCAAGCAGGCCCGCGATCCGGCCCACACGCGCGGCGAGCGGATCTGGATGCTCGTCTACGCCGTCTCGTCGACGATCTACCGCGTGTTCATTTCGATCGCGATCCTCCTGTTCATCTCCTCGCGCCTGCCGTTTCTGGGGGCGCTGCTGGCGGTGGCGGCGATCGTCGCCTGGGTGCTCGTGCCGCTGGGCCGGTTCGCCAATTACCTGGTCGCCTCGTCCGAACTGATGCGGGTTCGTACGCGGGCGGTCGGCTCGACGCTGGCCGCCCTTGTGCTCCTGGTGGGCGGGCTGGGCCTGATTCCCGCCCCGGACCGAAGTTACATCGAAGGCGTCGTCGAGCCGGTCCAGTTCGCCATCGTGCATGCGGCGGCGGACGGGTTCGTCCGGTCGCACCTGCCGTCCGGCAGCGCCGCGGCCCCCGACGGGCCGCCGCTGATCGAGTGCGTCAATCCCGACCTCGAAGCGGAGGCCCACCAGTGGGAGGCCCAGCGCCGAGAACTCCTGGCCCGCCGCAGCCTCGCCACCACGAAAGACGTGGCGCTTGTGCAGACCCTCGACGAGCAGATCCGCGCGGTCGACGACAAGATCAGCGACGTCCGCCGCCGCATGGGCGACCTAGCGGTCCACGCGCCCTTCGCGGGCAAGTGGCTCTCGCCGCAGATTGACTTGCAGCAGGGGGCGTACCTGCATCGCGGAGACCCGATCGGCGTGACCGCGACGCCGGACAACATGATCGTCCGCGCCATGGCCGGCCAGGAAGTCGTTGGGGTCCTCTCGATCGAGGCCGACCGCGAGGTCCAGATGCGCATCGACGGCCGCCCCGAGGCCCTGGTGACGGGCACCATCCTGCAATTCATCCCGGCCGGCCAGGAGCGCGTGCCCTCGCCGGCGCTGACGTACGCGGGCGGCGGGTCCATCCCAATCTCCGTCGACGACCAGAAGGGCACCAAGACCGCCGAGCGCGTCTTCGAAATCCGCATCGCGCCCGACCCCGAAAGTTGCGTGCGACTCCTGGCGGGCCAGCGGGTCATCATCCGCTTCGAGAACCAATCGAAACCGCTCCTGGAGCAGTGGAAGCGGTCACTCCTTCAGATGTTCCAACGGAGGTTCAAGGTCTGACGTGAGTCGCCTGCCGAGCACAACGTGGCAGATGCTCGCGGAGCGTCCGGCGGACCGCGAGTTGCCGCGCGGTCTGGATGCCGCTTGGGACGCCGCCGTTGGCATGCTCGTGCGCCTGAAGCCTCGCCGTTCGGGTTTCATGGCGCGTGCGGCCCGCGTCCTGGCGATGGAGAAGGGGTTCCGCGACCTGTCAGAGGCGCATCTGCGCGAGCGGGCGGCCGAGTTGCGGCAAAAATTCCGCTTCGGACGCGACACGCCGGAGGACCTCGAGCGGGCGTTTGCCGTTGTGGCCGAGGTCGCCTTCCGCCGGCTCGGCCTGCGGCTGTTTCAGGTCCAGGTGGCAGGGGCGCTGGCGCTGGAGGCCGGCTGCGTCGTCGAAATGGCCACCGGCGAAGGCAAGACCCTGACGGCCGTGCTTCCCGCGACCATCGGCGGCTGGCGCGGCCGCGGATGCCACGTCGTCACGGTCAACGATTACCTGGCCGCCCGCGATGCCGAGTGGATGAAACCCATCTACCAGTTCTGCGGCCTGTCGGTGGCGGCTATCGCCCAGGGCATGCACGCCCCCGAGCGGTGTGCTGCCTACCAGGCTGACATCACCTACTGTACAAACAAGGAAGTGACCGCCGACTTTCTGCGCGACCGGCTCTCGCTGGGCCGCCTCCAGGGCCTGCCGTCGGCCCTGATGGCGCGGATCGTCGAAGGCGCCGGCAGCGGCACGGACCGGCTCGTTCAGCGCGGCCTGGCGTGCGCGATCGTCGACGAGGCGGACTCGGTCCTCATCGACGAGGCCGTCACGCCCCTGATTATCTCTGGCGACGCGCCCAACCCGGAACAGGTCGAGGCCTTCCGCCAGGCGGTCACGCTGTCCGAGCAACTCCATGCGGGCAGCGACTTCCGCGCCAACGAGCGGTACCGCGAGGTCGAACTTACCACCGCCGGCAAGGAGCGCCTGGCCATCCTGGCCCAGCCGCTGGGGGGCCTGTGGCATGGCGCGCGGCGGCGCGAGGAACTGGTCGTCCAGGCCCTCGTGGCCCGCCAGTTCTACGTCCGCGACAAACAGTACATCATCCACGAAGACAAGGTCGTGATCGTCGACGAGTTCACAGGGCGCCTCATGCCCGACCGCGAGTGGCGCGACGGTCTGCACCAGGCGGTCTCGGCGAAGGAAGCGGTCAAGGTCGTCCCGCCCAAGGACACGTATGCGCGCCTCAGTTTCCAGCGGTTCTTCCGCCTGTACCGCAAACTCTCGGGGATGACCGGCACGGCGGCCGAAGGCTGGCGCGAGTTCTGGCAGATCTATCACATGCCGGTCGTACGGATTCCGACGAACCGGCCGTGCATTCGCCGCCGGTGGCCCGATCGCGTGCTTGCGACCGAGCAGGCGAAGTGGCAGGCCATCGTCGAGGAGATCCGCCGCGTGCACGAGGCCGGGCGGCCTGTGCTGGTGGGCACGCGCAGCGTCAGGGCGAGCGAACGCCTGGCGGTCCTGCTGAACGAGGCGGGCCTGGAGTGCCAGGTCCTGAACGCCGTCCGCCACGCCGAGGAGGCCCAGATCGTCGCCGCCGCCGGAGGGCAGGGCAAGGTCACCGTGGCCACCAACATGGCCGGCCGCGGGACCGACATCAAGTTGGCCGCCGGCGTCGCGGACCTGGGCGGCCTGCATGTCATCGCCACCGAGCGGCACGAGGCCGGCCGCATCGACCGCCAACTCTTCGGCCGCTGCGGACGCCAGGGCGACCCCGGCACGTGCCAGGCCATCGTCAGCCTTGAGGATGAACTGGTCGTGCGCCACTCGCCGCACCTCTCGGCGACGCTCAGGCGGCGCTACGGCAAGAGCGATCGCGACATCGGCTCGGTCTTCGCGAACCAAGTGTTCGATCACGCCCAGCGCCGCGCCGAGCGCCTGGCCCTGGCCCAGCGCAAAGCCGTGCTTCAGGCCGACAACTGGCTGGACCAGTACCTCGGCTTCGCCGGCCGCGAAACATAGTGTTGGTTAGCCGTGAACCGAAGGTGAGCGTGCAACTGTTGCTCGGCCGGCGCCCCTTGATGTCGCGTAAGATGCATCGTCGTCGGCATTTGTTTGAATCCTGCGAGGGGCAAGTTATAGTTTACCCGTTGCCGGCGCTGCGATGCGCTGTTGCGAGGCGACCGTGGCACCGGGGCGCGGAGAGCCGTTCAGATGAAAACCATCTTCATCCTCATGGACTCGCTTAATCGACACTACCTCAGCCTCTACGGCGCCGGCCGGGTCCGCACGCCCAACCTTGATCGGCTGGCCGCGCGCGGCATCGTCTTCGAGAGCCACTTTTCGGGCTCGATGCCGTGCATGCCGGCCCGGCGCGAGATGATGACGGGCCGCTTGAACTTTCTCGAAGCGCCGTGGGGCCCCATCGAGCCGTTCGACGATTGCCTGCCCGTGGAACTGCGCAAGAAGCGGCAGGTCTACAGCCACCTCATCACCGACCACTACCACTACTGGCGGCCGATGGGCGAGGGCTACCACGACCTCTTCGACACGTGGGAACTGGAGCGCGGCCAGGAATACGACCCGTGGCATCCGCTGGTGGCCGATCCCGAGACGCCGGCCCACCACGGCCGCTACGCGCGGCAGTTCTGGGTCAACCGCCGCTGGATGGACACCGAGCGCGACGAGGACTACGCGACGCCCCGATGCTTCATGCGGGCCGTCGAGTTCCTGAAGAACAACCACGCGGCCGACAACTGGCACCTCCACCTGGAACTCTTCAGCCCGCACGAGCCGTTCGCGTGCCCGAAGCGTTACCTCGAGATGGCCGGCGACACCTGGAATAATCGCTATGAGTATGTGTGGCCCGACTACGCGCCGGTGGCAGAGGACCCCGAGACCGTCGAGCACGTCCGCAAGTGCTACGCCGGCACGCTCATGATGGCCGACGCCTGGCTCGGCAAGTTCCTCGACGCGATGGACTCTCTCGGCGCCTGGAAAGACACCACCGTCATCCTTACGACCGACCACGGCCATCTGCTCGGCGAGCACGGCTACTGGGCCAAAAATTACACGTTCGACTATAAGGAAATCGTGCACATTCCGCTCGTGGTCTGCACGCCGGACGAATCCCGGGCCGGGCGGCGCGTGACAGGCCTGACGGCCACCGTCGACCTCATGCCGACGCTCATGGACTTGCACCGCGCGCCGCTCCCGCCGCACGTCCAGGGCCGGTCGCTCCTGCACCTTCTCGACCGCGACGGGCCGCACCACGACGCGGTGCTCTACGGCTATCACGGCAAGGACATCGGGATGACCGACGGGCGGCACACTTATTGCCGCCAGCCGCTCGACGGGTCGTTCCTCTACCACTACACGGCGATGCCGCGGCGGTACTTCAAGGACCGCGAGAAACTGGCCGGGGCCGACGTGGGCCGGTTCCTTAAGCACGCGTACGACATTCCGGTCTACCGCGTGAAGGTGCCGTCGCACCGGCACCACGCCGCGCCGGACTTCAATCTCATCTACGACATCCAGGCCGACCCGCAGCAGTTGAGGCCGATCCGCGATGCGCATCTGGAGGGCGAGTTGGCGACGAAGATGCGAGAACTCCTCCAGCGATACGATGCGCCGGAGTGTCAGTACGCGAGGGTGGGGCTTTAGTAACTTGCCAGGAATAAATCTGCGGGTGCCACGGCTGCGCAGTTTGAAGCCGTGGTCGTGCGCATGGAACCACGGCTGCAAACTGCGCAGCCGTGGCACCCATATAATATCGGAGTTGACGAACTGCCAGTCACTTCTTCGCCAGCGCGCCCGTGGGGCACGCGGCAACGCATTCTGCGGCGGCTTTCTTCAACCCTTCGGCAATGGACGTGCTGAACGGCACGCCCACCCGCACGCTGAACCCCCGTCCGATCAGCGTCAGGCCCAGCGGCTCCTTTGCCCGCGCGGCAATCTGGATGCACAGGCCGCACGAGATGCACTTGCCGGGCTCGTAGACCACGTCGGCGTGCCGCGCATCTTGCTCGAACTGCCGCCGCGTGCCGTGATAGCGGCCGGGGGAGGCACTGTAGGCGTCGGCGTAGTCGCGCAACTTGCAGGCGTGGGCCTTGCGGCAATCGCAGTGGAGGCAGCGGGGGGCTTCCTGCCGCGCCTCTTCCGATGTGAGACCCGTCACTTCGCCACCGGCCGGGCTCACGTGCCCGCTCGCGCTTGCCCAGGCCACCAGCCGCGCCATCTCCTCGGGGGTGGGCGAGTGAAGTCGAGTCGTGTACGGCCGCCGCGGCGCCGTCACGGGCCTGCCGGCCAGGAACTGTTGGATGCAGCCTGCGGCTGCGGCGCCGTCGGCCACCGCCCGTACAGCCATGCGGTGATGGTGCACCGCCTCGCCTGTGGCAAACAGGCCGCGCACGGTGGTCTGGAACGTGTGGCGGTCGACCTGGACGCCCTCCGGCAGGAGCGTGTCAGCCTTCAGCCCGGCCTCCGCCGCGAGGAGCGACCCGACCGCGAGGAGCACGGCGTCGAAGTCTTTCTGGAGGTCCGTCAGCGCAACATCGCGTCCGACGCGGGTCCGCATGCGGAAGGCCGCGCCCAGCCGGGCCACCAGCGCGATCTCGGCGTCGAGGACCTTGTGCGGCAGTTCCGTCTCCGGGACGCCCCGCAGCATGCCGCCCGGCTGGTCCTGGTCATCGAAGATCGTGCACGCGATGCCTTCCTGCAAGAGGCGCCACGCCGCCGCAAGGCCCGCCGGCCCTGCGCCGATGACGGCCACGCGCTTACCGGTGGACGGCTTGCACGGCGGCAGCAGAGACTTCCCGCTGGCGAGGTCCGTGTCGGCCGCGCGGCGGTGGAGCAGCCGGATCGCCAGCGGTGCATCGTGGTCCGCCCGACGGCAGCCCTTCTCGCACGGCGCCGCGCAGATGCGGCCGAGCGTGGCCGGCAACACGAGCGCCGCCCGCGCGGTGGCGGCAGCGGCCGCCCAGTCGCCCGCGGCGGCCTGGCGGATCATTTGCGGGATGTCCATCCGGGCCGGGCAGATGCTCTGGCACGGGCCGATGCAGTCGCCGGGGTGGTCGCTGAGCAGGAGTTCGAGGGCCTGGCGCCGGGCCTCGCGCACCTCGTCGGTCTCGCTCTCGACCTCCATGCCGTCCTCGGCCCGCATGCCGCACGAGGGCAGGAGCCGATCGGGGTTCTTCACCTTGACGACGCACACCATGCACGAGGTGCCGGGCGTGCAGCCGTCGAGGCAGCATAGCGTCGGGACCGCGATGCCCAGCCGGCGCGCGGCATCGAGGATGGTCGCCCCGGGGGGGACTTCAACTTCTCTTCCGTCTATGACCAGTCTTGGCATCTTCCGAAAGTCCTTTTAACCGCGGAGAACGCGGAGAGCGCAGAGAGAGAATAGAGTTAACAGCAAAACGGCACGGTCATTCAGGAAATCCATTGACCAGCCTCCTGACGCCCCCGATAAGCGTCGTCGAGTTGAAGTTGATGAGCAAGCCCACCTTGCACCCCGATAGTTTCAGGTACGAAATCACCTGTGCCTCGTGAAGCGGGGAAGTCTGTTCAGTGGCCTTTATTTCCACCACGACGCTGTCTGCCACGAGCAGATCCATGCGGTAGCCACAGTCAAGCGACACTTCCTTGTATTTCAGCGGCAGTTCTTTCTGCCGCTCGATCTTCAGGCCTCGCTGGATCAATTCGTATGCGAGGCATGCCTCGTAAGCCGACTCCAACAACCCCGGCCCCAATTGCCGATGCACCTCAATGGCCGCCCCGATGATGGTGTCTGTTACCCGGTTGTACTCTTCCTTCGTTATTGGATGCCTTGCCACGTTGCCCCCTTTGTTTCTTTAGATCAATCCTTCTCTGCGTCCTCTGCGTTCTCCGCGGTTAGATTCTTTTTGTCAGGAGACCGATACGGCCCCGGATGGGCAGACCTGTTTGCACGTTCCGCAGCGGATGCACTTGACGTCGTCCACGACGTGCTTCTCGTACGGCGTCATTGGGATGGCATCGGCCGGGCAGTGCTGGGCGCAGAGCGTGCAGCCGATGCACTTGTCGTTGATGGAGTACGCGATGAGGGCCTTGCAACGGCCGGCCGGGCAGCGCTTCTCCAGATGGGCCTCGTACTCGCCGCGGAAGTAGCGGAGCGTCGAGAGGACCGGGTTGGGCGCGGTCTTGCCCAGGCCGCACAGGCTTGCCTTCTTGATGTAGTGGGCCAAGTGCTCGAGTTCCTCCAGGTCGCCCTTTTGCCCCTCGCCGGCCGTGAGGCGATTCAGGATGTCGAGCATCCGCCGCGTGCCGATGCGACAGGGCGTACACTTGCCGCACGACTGGTCCTGCGTGAATTCCAGGAAGTACCGGGCCACGTCCACCATGCAGTCGTCTTCGTCGAGGACCACCAGGCCCCCGGAGCCCATGATGGCGCCGGCGGCCGTGAGCGCCTCGTAGTCGACGGGCGTGTCGGAGAGGTGGGCGGGGACGCACCCGCCCGACGGGCCACCCACCTGCACGGCCTTGAGGTGCTTGCCGTTGGCGATGCCGCCGCCGATCTCGTTGACGACCTCGCGTATCGTTATGCCCATCGGGACCTCGATGAGGCCGCCCCGCGCGACCTTGCCGGCCAGCGCAAAGACCTTTGTGCCCTTGCTCGTGCGCGTGCCGAGGGCGGCAAAGGCCTCGGGGCCGCTGCGGAGGATACACGGAATCAGCGCGTAGGTCTCGACGTTGTTGACGAGCGTCGGCTTGCCGTAGAGCCCCTGCTCGGCGGGGTATGGCGGCCTCAAGCGCGGCATGCCGCGCCGGCCCTCGATGGAGGCCAGCAGGGCCGTCTCTTCGCCGCAGACGAACGCGCCCGCGCCTTCCATGATCCTCAGGTGCAGCCGCCGGCCCGTGCCGAGCAGGTTCTCGCCCGCGAGACCCTTCTCTTCGGCCCGCCGGAGGGCCTCGTGGACGCGCCGCACGGCCAGCGGATACTCAGCCCGGATGTAGAAGATGCCTTCCTCGGCGCCGACGGCATACGCCGCGATGGCCATCCCCTCGATGACGCGGTAGGGGTACGACTCCAGGATCATGCGGTCCATGAAGGC
>JAPLMO010000127.1 GCA_026386995.1 Planctomycetota bacterium
CACGGCAAGGTTCTGACGATCATCTGGGACAAGACCGGCGCCAAGTACGGCCGGGGCGCGGGCCTGCAAGTGCTGGTCAACGGCAAGCAGATCGCCCATAGCCCGAAGCTCGGCAAGCTGACTGGCAAACTCTGATGTCGGCGCGTGCTCCGTCACGCGCCAAGTGATTGGATTCGTGCCACGCCCAAGCCGCGATTCTTGCTGCTTGGGGACGCCTACACGTACCATCCCGGCCTGGGCGTGCGGGTTGATAAGGTCACGAGCTACAGCGACACCGGCGGCAACACGATTGCCAACGAGGTCGCCTTCGAGTACGGCGCATGGGGCGTGGTGACCAAGAGCATGCAGGACCACTCCGCGGCGGCCGACAGCGCCGACCCGAACGTGCAGTACGCCTACGAGGACGGGATCGCCAGCAACGAGGCGAAGTATGTGCGGCCGTGTGCGACTTTCCTTTCTGGCACAGATCAAGGTTCTCTACTACAAGGGCTTCTGCACCGGCAAGGCCGCTCCTTTTGAAGTGGCCAGCCACAAGGATAACGACACATTTGGAGTGCGGCGACAAGCCCCGAAGGCCCCAACGGGGCAGGGGCGCCCTCGCCGCTTTCGACAGCGCCTGTACGCCGCATTCAGGGACAGGTGGTCCGCCATCGAAAGCGGCGTGTTCGCCCTGCTTCGCCCCTCCTTCGCCAAGTCGCCGACGCGCCAAAGCCGCTATGGCGACGGCGCGGCTACGGAGGGCTTCGCGGGGCTCGACGCCGCACTCCAAAGGCTTCGCGTTTTCCGCGTGTTTGCCACAAACCGGCCCCAAGGGCCCGCCGAGGCGCCCGGCCCCGCCGGTCCATTCCGAAGATGGCTCGCTTTGAGAGCCCTTTTACCAGTGCCCGGGAATCAGGTCGCTCACTGTCCGGCCGGCCTCGGTAACTTATCCTGGCCCGTCCACGCGGCGGGTGGTATACTATAACTATCCGACGAGCGGCGTGGGCGCCGCGCTGGGCCGGCTGGGCGACATCGCCGACGACGACAGCGGCGAGTCCGGCCGCACGAAGTACGTCGACTACACGTACCTGGGAGCGGGCACTGTGTAAACCCCCCGCCCCCCGGCAGAGCCGCCCGCCGGCCCGAGCGGTCAACGCAAAATCAAATTTTCTATCAGTTGCCCCCCGCGCCAACGTTCCCCTTGCGAATGCCGGCGCGGGCGGGGTATTCTCTGTTGCAGCCTGGCGGCAGGCGGCGGCGAACGAATCGAAAGGAGCCATCATGCGGAAACTTCTGGTTGTTCCGATCCTTCTGGCGGGTGTGGCGATGCTTTCCTCCTGCGGCGGCGGGCAAGGCGGTGGGCAGACCGGCGGGGGCAAGGGCCGAACCATCGCCGTCATACCCAAGGGCACGGCGCACGAGTTCTGGCTGTCGGTCAAGGCCGGTGCGGAACGGGCCGGCAAGGAACTCAACGTCAATATCAACTGGGTTGGCCCGGAAAAGGAAGACGACCGCGGCCAGGAGATCGCCATTGTCGAGAACATGGTCCTCAAGGGCGTCAACGGGATCGTGCTGGCCCCGCTGGACCGCAAGGCACTGATGGCCCCGGTGAGCAAGGCCCAGGCCGACAAGGTGCCTGTCGTCATCATCGACTCGGCCCTGGACGGCAACGACTGGGTGAGCTTCGTGGCCACCGACAACTACAAGGCCGGGCAGCTCGGCGGGCAGCGGTCGGTGGAACTGCTGGGCGGCAAGGGCTCGGCCATCATGCTTCGCTACCAGGAGAACTCCGCCAGCACCGAGGACCGCGAGGCCGGGTGGCTCGACGAGATCAAGAAGCACCCGGACATCAAGGTCCTCAGCCAGGAGCAGCGGAGCGGGGCAACGAAGGAGTCGGCGCAGACCGCTAGCGAGAACCTGTTGGACCGCTTCACCAAGGACGGCAAGCTGGAGTGCGACCTGATCTTCTGCCCCAACGAGTCCAGCGCGTACGGCATGTTGATGGCCCTGCGGGGCAAGCGCCTGGCGGGCAAGGTGAAGTTCGTGGGTTTCGACGCTTCCAAGGCCCTGATCATCGGGCTGGCCAAGGACGAGATCCACGGCCTGGTGATCCAGAACCCCGAGAAGATGGGCTACCTGGGGGTCAAGACGATGGTGGAGCACCTGGTCGGCAAGAAGGTCCCCCGCCGCGTTGACACCGGCGTGAAGCTCATCACCAAGGACG
>JAPLMO010000081.1 GCA_026386995.1 Planctomycetota bacterium
GCTGCTCTTTTTCGGAGAACACGCGGCGGAATTCGTCGGCCGCATGACTCGCCGCTTCGGCCCCGTGATAACGCGCGACCACCGTCCGGGCCAGTTGTTCCTTGGCCTCGCGCGGGTGGGCCTCGCGAAGCGTGCGGCGGACCTCCTCCAGCGGAACGTCCGTCAGCAGCGTCCAGTAATTCTCCATCAACGCATCGGGCAGGCTCATCAGTTTGCCGAACATCTCGCCCGACGCATCGGTGACGGCCACGGTGTTGCCCTTCGACTTCGACATTTTCTCGACGCCGTCGAGGCCCACCAAGAGGGGCATCGTCAGGACGATCTGCGATTCCTGGCCGGCGTCGCGCATCAGTTCCCGCCCGGCCAGGCAGTTGAACGTCTGATCCGTGCCGCCCAGTTCCACGTCGGCCTGGATGACCACCGAGTCGTGGGCCTGCATGAGCGGATAGAGGAACTCGTGGACGCCGATCGGGTCGCCCGCCTTGTAGCGCTTCTCAAACGTGTCGCGTTCCAGCATCCGGGCGACGGTCATGTGTGCGGCCAGGCGCAGCACGTCGGCGAAGGAAAGTTTCGCCAGCCACTCGCTGTTGTAGCGGAGTTCGAGTTTCGCGGGGTCGGTGTCCAGGATCTTGCCGGCCTGCTCGAAGTACGTCTTCGCGTTGGTCCGGATCTGCTCCTCCGAGAGGACCGGCCGCATGTGATTGGCCCCGGTCGGGTCGCCGATGCGGGCGGTGTAGTCGCCGATGATGAGGACGGCCTTGTGCCCCAGGTCCTGGAACTGCCGCATCTTGCCCATGACGACGGTGTGGCCCAGGTGGATGTCGGGGGCGGTCGGGTCCATGCCGAGTTTGATGCGCAAGGGGCGGCCCTGGTCTACGGAGCGGGCCAGTTTCCCGAGGAGTTCCTCCTCGGTGAAGGTCTGGACGGCGCCGCGGCGGAGCACCTCCAGTTGGCGCTTCGCCTCGTCGCGAGCCGATTGCGGAAGTTCAGCCACGCCTGTGGTCCTTTCTCGGGTGTCAGGGCTTCGGGTTGGCCTGGGCGGCGCCTTCGGCGATGGCCTTGCGGAGTTCCTGCATGGTGGCGCCGTAGCCGGCCCAGTCGCCGTCGCGCTGCTGGCGTTCGGCCTTCTCAAAGAGTTCCTGCGCGCGGCCCCAGAGTGTGCCGGTGGCGGGGGGCGCCGCTTGCGGGGGCTTGCCGCTCGGCGGCGACACCGTGGGCGTCGGCGGGGCCGGCGGCCCTTCGCCGAACACGGCTGCAAGGGCGTCTTCAAGGTTGCCGCGCATCGCAATGCGTTCCTGGTAGGAAACGATCACGCGCTTCAGTTCCGGCAGCGGCGCGTTCTCGCTCTTCAGGTACAAGGGTTCGACGAAGAGAATGGAGTCCGCGACCGGCAGGACCAGCAGGTTCCCGCGGATGACGCGGCTGCCGTGCTGGTTCCAGAGCGTCAGCAGCGGCGAAATCTCGTCGTTCTGGTTGATGCGGGCCTCCACCTGGTTCGGGCCGAAGAGCAGGCGGTCCTTTGGGAAGGCGTAGCACAGCAACTTGCCGTACTCCTTTCCGTCGCACCGGCCGGCCAACCAGCCGGTCATGTTGTCCTTGCGGGCGGGCGTGAAGGGGAGCATCAGCAGGTACTCGGGCTGGGCCTCGCCGGGCAACGTCATGATGAAGTAGTACGCGGCGATGGGCGTCGCCTGCCCCTCAAGGACGTGGTTCGGCCGTTGCCAGAGGTCTTCCTTGTTGTAGAAGATCCGCGGGTCGGTCATGTGATAGGCCAGGTACTGTTCCGACTGGATCCCGAACATGTCGAGCGGGTACCGCATGTGTGCCCGCAGGCCCGCGGGCATCTCCTCGATGTCGCGGAAGAGGGCGGGGAAGATCGACCTTGCCACCAGGGCCAGCGGCTCGCTCTTGTCGATGACGTAGAACACGACAGAGCCGTCGTAGGCGTCGATGACGGCCTTCATGGGGTTGCGGATATAGTTCAGGCCGCGCTCGCCGCTACGGGCCTCGGAGGAGTAGGGGAACATGCCGGTCTTGGTGTAAACGTCGGCCATCCACAGGATGCGGCCGTTATAGACGACCGGATAAATGTCGTTGTCGTAGTCGAAGAAGGGGGCCAGGGTCCGGAGCCGCTCGTGGATCTGCCGCCGCCAGAGCACCTTCGTCTCGGGCGTGAAACTGGAGGTGAAGACGATGTTCCAGTCGCCGAAGTAATACGAGAACAGCAGTTGCCGCAGGGTCGTCCCGACGTCGACGCCCGCCTTGCCGCTGTACTCGGTGTAGCGGTTCTCGGCGCCCAGGGGATAGTCGAACTCTTTCTGCGTGGTCTTGACGAAGATCTCGTTTCGCGTCAGTTCCCCGAAATAGATGGCCGGCTGCGTGATCTCGATCGGCACCTTGCTCTGGGGCGGAATGTTGCCGATCCACATCTCAGGCATCCCCTCGGCCGTCACGGTGTTCACCGGGTTCATAACCAGACCGTACCCGTGCGTGTACAGGAGGTGCAGGTTGACCCAGGTGCGGCTCTCCTCGTTGAGGAGTCGCGGCTCGAGTTCACGCGAGGCCAGGGTGACCTGGCGATACTGGCCGCCGAAGCGGTAGCGGTCGACGTTGACGTCGGCGAAGTGATAGTAGGGCCGGAGCGACTCGATCTGGTTGTACGTCTGAAGCAGGACGCGCCAGTCCCAGATGCGCACGTTCTCCATGGTTCCGGGCACGTTGCGGATGTCCTTCAGGGAGAGCGAGGCGGCCCCGGAGTACGGCCGCACCTCGATGTCCGTCAGGCCGTAGGCGTAGCGCGTGGCGCTGATGTTGTTCTCGATGTACGGCATCTCATACGCCAGTTCGTTCGGCGTGACCATGAACCGCTGGACGAAGGACGGGTAACTGATGATGCCGCATATGTGGGCGACGACCAGGACGATCACGCCCGCGTAGACCACGCGTTTCTTCCGCCGGATCGCTCCGGCCAGCACGAGCACGGCCGATACGATGCTCACCACGATCATCACCCACAGGGCGGGCAGGCGGGCGTGCACGTCCACGTAGCCGGCGCCGTAAACGGTTCCGCGCGAGCCGAAGAGCAGTTCAAACCGGTCCAGCCAGTAACCCAGTGCGATGGCCAGAAGCAACAGGCTCCCCATGATGCCCATGTGGGTGGCCGCGCGCTTTGTGATCGGCTCGCCCGGCCATGCGATGGCGCCGCCGACGAAATAAGCCAGGCCCGCCGCAATCGACCCCATCACGACGAGCGCCATCAGGATGTTTTTCAGGGGGACCAGGACCGGCAGCGTAAAAACGTAGAAACCGGCGTCGTAGCCTAGAATGGGGTCTTTCCACTCGAACAGCGGCGCCCGGATGAACTGAAGCACCGGGTACCACAGGTCCGCCGCGTTCAGCGCGACCACCAGGGCCACCAGAAGAATGAGCCCCGTGCCCGCCAGCCGCAGCAGTTGCTTGAACCGGGCCGACGGAATGACCCACGGGAGACCCTTGATCTGGATGTACCGCCCTGGCGACAGGCGTGCGGCCAGAAGGGCGTTTCCGCCGAGCCAGACCGCCGCCACGATGAACGCGGCCACGCCCATGGTCACCTTCGCCCACAGTTCCGTGGTAAAGACGCTCTCGTAGCCGAGCGTCTGGAACCACAGGTAGTCGGCGTACATGATCGCGATCTTGCCGGCGGCCCAGATGGCCGCGACAAGAACGGCGATCGCCACAACGAGTCGCGTGCGGCTGGTCATAGTGCCACCCGGCCCATTCTCTTGCCCCTGGCCCGACAGGTCATGCCTGTCTGAAATCGAAACCAAGCATCATCATAAGGCCCCGCGCGGCCGGCGGCAAGACTGTGTTATGAACCCAGGCTGAGAATGTGCGGTCTGGCTGTTGACTTCCGCCCGCCCCGGCCGTAGCCTATCGCCATGCCAAGGAAAAAGCCCGCCAAGCCCGAAGTTACCCCGCCGCCCGCTACCGCCGGCCCTGCGGCTGATCCGCCGTCGGATTCCCATATTCCCCCTCGCTACGGCGCGTAAGTTCGGTTGCTGCAATTCGAGAATTCAAGCGTGGGCCGCTGTCAGATTGTAGCGCGGGGCCTTGTGCCCCGCGAATCAAAAACGCGTGGGATAAACCCCTGCGCTACGGCCTGAACGCGGTGCAGTAGCATTTCATGGAAAAAAACACGAGGGCCGATCCCCTGGGGACCGGCCCTCGATTATGCACGTTCTCTTCAGACGACTTACGCCCTGCGACGGCGGCGGGCCAGAAGGCCCACGCCGCCCAGAACCACAAACGCCATCGTCGCCGGCTCGGGAATGACGGTCAGGTTGACATCGCCGCCGGTGATCGAGAGGGTTGCGTTATAGCCGCCAACTGTGCCAGTCGCCGTGCCGATGCTCCCGATGACGCTGCCGGCATCGAACAGCGTGTATGTGCCCATGCCGAAACCAGCCAGCGGCGTGAAGGTGAAGTCGGCGAAGTCCAGCGTGCCGACGTTCAACGCATTGCCGGCCATGCTCACCTGGTCGTAGGTAGTGCCGGCCGTGGTATCCGCACCCAACTCGAACAGCAAACCGCCGGTCGCCGAGACGTCCAGGTCGCTCACGAGAGTGATCATGCCCGGGCTGTTGCCGGGGGCCAGCGTACCGCCCGCGGCGAGGGTCACGGTCTTGGCGCCGGCGTTGATTGTGCCCGCGCCCTTGATGCTGGTAAACGCGGGCAGGCTCGCCGCCGCCGAGGCATCGAATAAGCCGCCTGCGACGTTCAGCATGGTGCTGACGATCGAGCCGGTCAACGCCAGCGTGCCGGCGCTTACCGTCGTCTCGCCGGTGTAGGTGTTGTCGCCGTTGAGGATCATCGTGCCGGTGCCGATCTTGGCCAACCCGACGGGGCTTATCAGTTCCGTAGTGAGTTTGTAGGTATTAACAACTGGGCCGCTGCCATTATCATACGAGACGCTGATGCTTCCCGACCAGGTGCCCCAGCCTCCATAGCCGTTTGCGACAGACAATTGAACGGCGCTTAGATCAATAGTATCCGGGAAGTCAGTGCCGGCGGTTTTCGTGTCATTCACGGTAGTGCCCGGACCGCCTCCGCCGTTGGCCCAGTCCAACTTCGTGACAACGGTGCCCATTGTACCGTAACCACCGACTTCCAGGAGGGCGGCGGTGCCGGGGGCCTCTGGTGTGGGATCAAAGTAAGCGGCGAGGTCCGAAGCCCAGTTGTCAATATTGCAGGCATCGAGACGCGCGTCAACGGAGACCGACTTAAGCATCGAGCCGCTGGGCAGGGTTCCCTTCACGATCCAAGGTAACATATTTTCCACGCCAGCCGTTATGGTCGTGTTGCTGACGACGGTGCCGTCCTGGATCGTGCCGGAGAAGGTACCGCCCTTGTCGCCACCGCCGACGGTCAGGGTGGCAGGGCCGGAAGCGGTATTGGTGACCACCCCAGTCGAAGAGCCGCTGAAGCCGTTTACCGTCGGGCTGATGCCGTTCAGGTCAAGCGTGCTGTCGACGGTCACGTCGCCCTTATCGGCGCCCTGGGGAAGTGCGTCGGTCGCGCCGAGTTTCAGGGTTCCCGCGCTGATGGTGGTATTGCCGGTGTAGGTGTTGTTGCCGGAGAGGGTCAGGGTGTTCGTGCTCGAGCTGCCGAGGGTGAAGCCGCCGGCGCCTTCGATCGCACCGGCGTAGGCGCCGTCACTGGTCTGGTTCACGGTGAAGAGCTGGCCGCCGTTGTTGATCGTGGCGGTGTTTCCGCTGGATGGCGCGGCAATCGCGCCGCTCAGGGATCCCTTTGTGGTCGGGGCGGTGGTCGAGAGGTTCAGGATGACCGCGGTTCCCGCGCCCGTATCCGGGTTGTTTACCGCAAGGGACCCGGTGGTGGCTCCCAACGCGGATGCGCCGCTGGCGGTCAGCGTGCCGGCGTTGACGGTTGTCGCGCCGCTGTAGGCGTTGGCACCGTTGAGGGCCAGCGTGCCGAGGCCGGCCTTGGTTAGCGCCATGCCGGATGCGCTTTCACCGATGTCGCCGTCGACCGTCAGGTTCCTGCTAGCGCCAATGTCCCACGTCTGGTTGCCAGCCAAAGTGACTTTGGCGCTGATGGCGACGTCGCCCGCGCCGCTGAGAACCGTCACGCCGCCTGTGTCGATAGCAAGCGTGTTGTCCGGGTCCGTACCGCTGGCGATGGCCACCGGGTCGCTGGTTGCGGCATTGAACACCAGGCCGTACACCGAGACATTCCCGTCCAAGGTGGTACTAAGGTCCGCCGGGCTGGCGGCAGTGAAGTTCACGATGGAACCGGAAGGAAACGAGCCAAGCCGCAGGGTGCCTTCTGGATCGCTCGTGAAGTTGCCGGCGTCGGCCCAACTGCCGGCCGTCGTGCTGCCCCCGCCCTTCCAATAGATTTTCGGCGCAGGCGTCAGTAGCTCCCGAGTCAAAAGTGAACGCGCGAGCGCGTTTGACAACGGTACCCTGTGGAATATACCAGTTGGCGCCAGCGCAGTTAACGCCGACACCGATCTGTTGGAGCGAACTAGCGGTAACAGGTCTATCAGTCATATCAAGCGAAAGCAGGGTGCCTAGCTGGACACCGTCCAAATACGCGGCGATCGTTGTCGGGACCAAATCTCCGGCATCGTCGAAGGCCACGAGTGCCATGCTATGCTGGCCCGTGCTGAAACCAGCAGGAGCCGCGATGGTTTGTTGATTGAAATCGCCGTCGGCGAGGATTTGGCGTAAGTATATCTCGCTGTAATCTTTTGACGCGCTGATCACGTAGCCCCGCCTGACGCCATCGGCATCGTCGTTCCACATTGACAGATAGGTCCAACCCCCGCCTTTAGTACCGGTGCCTTGAGTGAAGATCATGTCGAGCCCAGAGTTGGTCCACCCCATGCCCCCAGGCGGGGCACGGTTAATGTTTCCCTCCTTGTCTTCACTCTCGCCGTTCTGCGGATAGAGAGTCCCCAATGCGACACCCGTTGCGCCTGGGGTGGCGCTGCCCGGACCGCCCGCGTTCCAGCCATTAAGCGTGTTGTTGGTAAAATCAGAGTCAATGAGATAGGTAAGTTCCGCCTGGGCCGAAACACCCGACAGCGCCACCACCAAGGCCACCACCGCAGCCACCAGGACACTCCGCACTTCTCGCATGCTCATGGCTACCACCCTTTCACAAAGTTGGTTTTCCCGCGTTACCCGGGCATCCCGTGGTAACGTTCCAGTTCGAGTTCTTGGGGGTGCAGTATAATCGCCCCGTGTGCGTTCACCGTCGTGTTCCGGCTGGGCCGGACTCTCTCCTTTGACGTAACGAGACAAAATCCGTTTCCATGCGTCACAAAAAACAAGGGGGAGCCCGGCCGCGCGGCCGATCTCCCCCGGTAGTCCCAAGTTATTCTTACCCTATCCGCGTGGCCCGCAACCCCTTACAGGCAACACATGGCATCGACAAAAAACACCGTGTTCGCTCTACTCCTCCAAACAAGGCCTCCCTACGGCCCCTACCGCAACACTTGACTTCAGAAGGAGTATAACACATATCCGGTGAAAGTCAAAAAAATTCCGCCGGATGTCGAGGGTGGTTTGTAATGTCCGGTTCCGGGTGGATAG
>JAPLMO010000286.1 GCA_026386995.1 Planctomycetota bacterium
CGAAAAACGGATAAAGAATACCACGTTTTACAGCTTTCCACAGGTTTCGCGTCGGGCCGCTGCACAGCGGGCGGTGCGGAACCCGTGGAAACGTTCGTGTTTCAACACATCCGCCCCGAAGGGGCGGCGGAATTGCCGGGACGTGGGACGGATCAGTCGAACACATACCGCTCGTCGAACTCGACTTCGTGGGCGCGGAGCATTCGCAGAAGTTCGGACCTGAAGTCCTCCTTCTTGTGATGCGCGGCCTGGCCCTCGATGTACTTCTTCACGGCATCTTCCTGGGACTTGCTGACCGAGAACACGCTGTATCCCTCCTGCCACGCAAACGGGCCGAGCGCGGGAAAGGTGTCATGCACCCACTTCGACGAACGGGCTTTCGCGGTGCGCATCAGGTTCGACACCGACTCGTCCGGCCGCCATCGCAGGTACATGTGAACGTGATCTTCGATGCCGCTTGATCCACGGCTCGCGGTGCTTGGTCGAGAAGACAATATGCAGGAGAATCCGGGAGTAGGTGCCGGGCATAGGTGTCCTTTCGTCGGTTCGGGAATCTCCTTCGCCCCTCCGGGGCGAAAAAGGATAAAAAAGAGGATAGAGAATATCCGCTTTCCACGGGTTGCGCGTCGGGCCGCAGCGCGGCCGCGCCGCTCCACCCGTGGCTACATTCCGCCGCCCCGTTGGGGCGAAAGACGGCGACGTCTTGTTGACGGAGAAGGCCGAGACTCAGAGGCCCGCTAGTTCCTTCACTCGGCTATCGCTGGCTTTGGTTCGCTGGAACGGAATCCGGCAATATAACTCGAATGCCAGGATAAGTTCGTCGCGTGTCCAGGATTGACCGTCGTTGGCGAGCCTCGAATCCATGGGATTCCTCGCCTGTTCTCAAAGCATTCTATCAATCAGTTACGACGGCCGCAATGATTGCCCGCACATTCTCAAAACCGCTTGAGGCCCTTGCCAATCTCATTGAACAGGCTGGAGAGGGCGGGATAGTAAGACGTTTCCGCGACGGCGGCCCCGGTGCGGCGGATGTCGCGCAGTTCCGTGAGGTAACTTTCAAGGGGGTTCATATAAGTGAGTACGGTAATGGCGGGCTGCAGGCAAGTCAAGCATTACCAAGGGTGCTAAGGCCGCGAACCGGCAAGACCTGCTCGCGGCGGCCTCAACGGCCGCAGATTCACGCCCCCCCTGCCCTCAGACCTTGTCGGCTTCCGGGTGGACCCACGGCGCGCGGTAGAGGCGGGCGAGGGGACGGTTGGCCATGACAGGTCAGAGCCGAAGTTCAATGCCGAGGCCGAGGCGCTGCGCGCCGGCCAGCGCCATGTCGGCCGCGGCCAGGTCCTGGACGGCTACACCCACCGACTTGAACAGCGTGATCTCGTTCGGCGATTCCCTGCCCTTCTTCACTCCGGCGAGGATTTCTCCGAGTTCCGCGTAAACATGGCATTTCCCGATAAGGCCCTGCTTCATGGGGATGATCAGGTCGCCTGCCTCCGCGAGGGCCGCCGGAAGGTGATCCACCACCACGCGGGCCCGGCGGACCGTCTCGGCCGGGATTTCGCTGACCCAGGGCTTGTATGAGCCGATGGCGTTGATGTGCGTGCCGGGGGCGACATCACCGTCCGCAAACACCGGTTCCGACGCGGTGGTGGCCGTGCAGACGACGTCGGCCCCCGCCATCGCCTCGGACGGCGACGCGGCCGCCTCAACATGGAAGCCGAATTCCTCCGCCATCTCTCGTGCGATCGCCCGGGCCCGCTCGGCGCTCACGTCGAAGATTCTGGCCCGCCGAATCGTCCGCACGGCGCAGATGCCCGCCAACTGCGTCCGCGCCTGCGGTCCGGCGCCGAAGACGGCGGCCACGGCCGCATCGGGCCGGGCCAGGAGGTCCGTGGCCACCCCCGACGCGGCACCCGTGCGAATGGCGGTCAGCGAAGTTCCGTCCATCACCGCCAGAAAGCTGCCGGTGGCTGCATCGAGGACGGCCATAAGGGCCTGAAGCCGCGGAAGCCCCAGGGCCGCGTTGCCTCCGAAGAGCGTCACGATCTTCACGCCAAGCCTGCGAGCATCGGGGATGTAGGAAGGCATGAAGAGGGCGTCGCCGGGCGGATCGGACGTCTCGATCTGCGTCCGAGGAGGCATCACGGCCTGGCCGGTGGAGAGTTGCCGGAAGGCTTCTCTCATGGCCTCAACGGCGTCCTTCATCGGCAGCGCCCGAACCACGTCGGCGGCCGAAAGGAAGCGAAGTTTCCGCTCCGTCATGCCCGCACTCCCATGTCCTTCCAATCTATCCGTTTAGCATAGAGCGCCGGGTGGCATGGTCACGCTGTTGCGTGACCATGTGCCTCGAACGGCGCCTGGCCAGTCACTGCGACATGGTCACGCAACAGCGTGACCATGCCACCCATCTACGCTAAACACGTACCTTCAACGCACCTATCTGAGGCGCTTCATGGCCTGCGCCGACGGCGTCACGGCAAGACCGCCGCGGGCGGTGCAGCGGAGTTCGCTCGGCAGCATCTTCCCGACGGCGTACACCGCATCGATCGTTTCGTCGAGCGGAACGGGGTTCGCGTAGCCTCCCAGGACGAGGTCGGCGCAAACCAGCGCGCTTGAGGCGGCTACGGCGTTCCGCGTGTGACACGGGATCTCGACTATGCCCTGCACCAGGTCGCAGACGGAGCCCATGGTGTTCTGGAAAGCGATGGCGGCCGCATCGGCGGCCTGGGCCGCGCTGCCGCCTGCGGCATCCACCACGGCGGCGGCAGCCATCGCCCCGGCTGCGCCGATCTCGACCTGGCACCCCGCGACCTCGGCCGCAAAGGTGGCCCGGTTTGCCACCACCACGCCCACGGCCCCCGCGGCCATGAGCGCAAGGGCGGCCGATTCCCGGTCAAGGCCCTTCTCTTCCGCCAGGGTCACGAGCACCGCCGGGAGCACGCCTGCCGAGCCGCCCGTGGGCGCGGCACAGACTACCCCCATGCCGCTGTTGACGTGCATGGCTGCCAGTGCCCGCGCGGCCGCGCGCGCGTGAATACCTCCGACGGCGACGCGCCCTGCGGCCTCGGCCTCGTAAATCCTGCCCGCGCTCGGTTCGAGGAGTTGCATCCGGGGCAACCCCTGCGCCAGCCCGCGCTGGACCGCCTGCCGCATGATGTCGAAACGCCGCATCATCTCCGCCCGAACCTCGTCATGGGACAGGCCGAGGAGGGCCGACTCATACTCAATCGCCACTCGCCCCAGGGAGATGCCGCGCTCGCCGGCCAGGCGGACCATCTCCTTCGCGCTGGCAAACGTCGGCTCACCGGTCTGGACAAAGAACACCGGCTCCGATGCCCAGACCTGGCTAACCCCGTGCAGCGCATCCAGGCTGCGGCGCAATTCCTGCGGCAGACGCGACCGCCGCCGCACGCAAACGAGCGACCCCCCCACGCGCGGCTGGGACTCGGGCCGGCCAAGCATAGCCCCGTCCTGTGAAAGAAGTCCCAGCGCCTGGGCCTCTGCCTGATGCTCAACCTCGACGGCGATCTCGTGGGCGTCGCCCACCAGGTGGACGGGCCAATCGGCAATGCGAACTAACTCCACAGCGCCGCCGCCGACGGAATTGGCTCTCGCGTAAAGCCGGCGGCCCTCGGCGGAGGAGAGTTGGACATCCACGGCGTTGGGATGCGCCGCGTCCTCCAACTTGCGGACGGCGAACTCAAGCCTGAGGCCGGACGCGGCAGCCGCCTCAAGAGCCTTGAAGAACCGCTCATCCGTAATCGGCCAGCCCATCAGCCCTGCGGCAAAGGCGAGGTCGGCGCCTTGCTCGCGGTAGCATCTGGCGTAGGAGCCCTCCGGATCGAAAGCGATCGTCGCCGCCGACGGCGCCGCACCGAGCAGCGACCGAGCCATCGCGCCGATGTGAAACGCCCCAGCCGTGTGGGAACTGGACGGTCCCCGCATGACGGGGCCGATGACGTGGTTGAATATGCTGGTCGTCTTCATGGGCAGCCCTATGCGCGCCCCGGTTTCAACGAGGCCGGTTGCCCAGCGTACCACCTGACGCCGCCGGCGTCAAATCCTCTCGCCGCAAGGGGACCTTGTATCCCCTCAGATGTGGGCGCTTGGAACCTGGGTTAGCGGGTGGCATGGTCACGCTGTTGCGTGACCATGCACGTGCCCGCGGGCGAGAACATGGCCACGCAACAGCGTGGCCATGCCACCCGGCAGGGAAAGGAGCGCCCAAAACTGAGCGGTTACGGGACCTGCATTTTTTCAAGTTGACCCCAAGGCGTGTACGAACTACTGTTACAGGAGATTTCTTTAGGAGGTTCTCGGCATGGCATTTCCAGAATTCCGTTTTCGCAGGCTCCGCGACCACGCCGTCTGGCGCGAGATGGTGGCCGAGACCAGCCTGGCGCCCCGGCACCTGGTGCAGCCCCTGTTCGTCAAGGAGGGCCTGAAGGGCCGCCTGCCGATCCCCAGCATGACGGGGCAGGCGCAACTGGGCTTGGACGAACTCGTGGTCGAGGCCCGCCGCGCGCGGGAGGCCGGCGTTCCGGCGGTCCTCCTGTTCGGCATCCCCGAGGCCAAGGACGCCGTCGGCTCTTCCGCGACGGCGGCCGAAGGGATCGTCCAGCGGGCCGTGGAGGCCCTGAAGGCCGGCGTGCCCGACCTGGCTGTGATCGTCGACGTGTGCCTGTGCGAGTACACGGATCACGGGCACTGCGGCGTGCTGACCGAGGTGGCCGGCCGCCGGACGGTCGACAACGACGCCACGCTCGACCGGCTGTCGGAGATGGCCGTCACGTGCGCCCGGGCGGGGGCCGACATGGTCGCCCCGAGCGACATGATGGACGGCCGCGTGGGCGCGATCCGCGAGGCCCTCGATGCAAGCGACCTCGGCCACGTGCCGATCATGGCGTATTCCGCCAAGTACGCATCGAACTTCTACGGGCCGTTCCGCGACGCCGCCGAGAGCCCGCCGCAGTTCGGCGACCGCCGCGGCTACCAGATGGACGTGCGGAACTCCGACGAGGCCCTGCGCGAGGCGGCCGCCGACATCAACGAGGGGGCCGACATCGTGATGGTCAAGCCCGCCCTCGCCTACGGCGACATCATCCGCCGCATCAAGGACACGTTCCAAGTGCCGGTGGCGGCGTACAACGTCAGCGGCGAGTACGCGATGGTTGAGGCGGCGGCCGCAGCGGGCTGGATCAACCGCGAGGCCACAATCCGCGAGATTTTCGTCAGCCTCCGCCGCGCGGGGGCCGACATCATTATTTCCTACTGGGCCACGGAGATGGCCGGCAAACTTCGCGACTGATTGCCGGCAAGAAAGGGGGCGGTATGCGAGTGCTCCAGATAACGGCGCTTCTGGTGACGGTCCTCGTCCTGAGCGCACAGGCCGTGCGGCACATCTACGTGGCCTACGTCGAGCCGCGCACCTCGGTACTTGACAAGTACAACGAGAGTGACGCCGGCAAGGCTGTGCGCGAGGCCACATCCCTCGCGCAGTTGCTGTCGCTCTACGACCCGGCCAGGAAGCGCGTGGATGAACTTGACAAGGAGTTGAAGGCGGCAAAGGAAAGCATGAGCACGAGGGAAAGGCGGCAGTTGGTCGAGGAGAAATTCCGGGACGACCACAAGGACGAGTACAGACGGGCAGCCGAATTGGGGAATGCGATCGCAGACTGGGAGCACAAGACGAGCCAGGTCCTGGAACTTCGGGTGTTCTGGGCGTTCGGCATCGGGCTCTTCGTGATCGGCGCGGTCTTGCTGGCCACAGGCCGCCAGTGGCTTGGCGTGTCGCTGATCATACCCGGCATAGTGGAGATGCTCTGGTGGACGAGCCCGTCCATCCGCCTCGATGGCTGCCCCGTCGAGTTCGACAGGCTGCTCCATGAGAAGATTCTGCTGACCCTCATCACGCTGGGGGTGGTCATAGTCGCCTGGCTGCTCAATGAGTTCAGAAACAGGGCCACGGGCGACAAGACGCCGCTCAATGGCAGGGGCTGAGCGGGTTACGGGTTACCTTTCAAAAGCCTTTTTCGTTGACACCCGCCGACGGGCACGATAGCGTTGCTGGCCGTTAATAACACGATTTCAGACTGCGGGACGCCTTCCTCGGCCACCCGACTCTTCAGGAAGGAGTGGTGAGTATGCGCATGATGCCAACCGTTCTCGGATGCCTTGCAGCGGCTACGCTGGCGATCCTGCCAGCCCTGGCGCCGGCCCAGACCACCGGCAAGACCCCCTCGACCCTGGCGCCGAGCAAGACGGCGGCGCCCTCGAAGTCGGGGGCCACCGCCGCAGTGACGGCAGCGCCGCGGGGCAACGTGGCCGCAAAGGCTGCGGCGCCGACCGACGTAGGCGCGCCGGTCATGCCGCCTGCGCCTCCGGCACCGGCCCTTGAACCGCTGCCGCCGTTGCCGTTGCCGAAGGCGCAGTTCCCCGCTTCAGCGCCCGCATCTGCGGCGGTCGCTCCTGCGTCTGCGGCCCCGGCCTTGCCTTCTTTGCCGCCGGCCAAGGGCCCCGCCGCTCCCGAGCCCGCCACTGCGGCCGCCGAGCCGTTGCCGACCGCTCCGAAGCCGGCGTTTCCGTACTCCGGCTACATCAACGCCGACGCCGTCCGCATCCGGTCCGGCCCGGGCCTCTATAACTATCAACTGGCCGTTCTGAACAACGGGGCGCCCGTCGTCGTGGAGAACGAGGTCGACGGGTGGCTGGCCCTGCGTCCCAGCGCCGGCGTTCACGGTCTTATGAAGAAGACCGACCTGACCGTTACGCCGGACGGCAAGAAGGCCACGGTCTCGGCGCCGACCGCGCGGGTATATGCGGCCAGTGACACGGCCAACCGCCGCTGGAGCGTCATGGCGACGCTCAAGCAGGGCGACGCCGTCCAGGTGCTTGGCCCCGGCGAGGGCGACCTCGTGAAGATCGTGCCGCCCGAAGGCGCCCACGTTTACGTTGTGGCCCAGTACGTGCAGGCCGGGACCGGCCCCGGGGGCGTCAATGTGGCCCTGACGGCAATGTCCGAAGCGCCGAAGGTTGATCCGCTGATCGAGAACTTTAAGAAGGCCGACGCGGGCCTCGACGCGGAGCAGAAGAAGCCGCTAGGCGAGCGTGATTTCGCCGCCGCCAACGCCGCCTTCAAAGAGATCGCCGAGAAGACCGACAAGACTTACCTGAGGCGCGCCGCAGAAGATCGCATGGCCCTCATCAATGCCCTCGAGAGGCAGCAGGCGGGTTACCTGAAGGTCCTGGCCATCAGCGACCGGCTGGACAAGAACCTGGCCGAAATCCGGGTCCAGGAGGCCGCCAAGGCCGCCCAGACCGAGCGAGAGAAGAACCTGGCCAAGGCGGAGTTCGTCGCCACCGGCCTCGTCGCGCCGCTGGAGAGCATGGAAGACGTCGATTACCCGATCAAGTACAAACTCGTCGACCAGAACAACCATCCCCTGGTCGTCCTGAAGAGCAGCGCCTACGACCTCTCGAAGTACGTCGGCAAGATCGTCGGCGTCCGCGGCGCAAAGGCCTACCTGAAGGACTGGAGGATCTACCTGGTCACCGTGGACGACCTGGAGGTCATCGAATAAAGAAAGTTCAAAGTTCAAAGTTCAAAGTCCAAAGTCCAAAAAAGAAACGGCGCCGCGGCGAGCGGCGCCGTTTTCTTTGAACTTTGAACTTTGAACTTTGAACTTCCGTTCCTGTGGTCACAGGCGCCGGAAGAGGTCGGCGTAGTCGAAGTTGCGGCCGGGGCAGTCCGTGGGCTTGAGTTGACCGTGGCCGTAGATGTGGCTGCGAGACACGTCATAGCGGTCCATGAGGAACCGTACTACGCGGGCCAGCGCCTGCATCTGCGCCTCGGACGGATGGGTGACGTCGAAGTTGCCGACCAGGCAGATACCGATGCCAAGATCGTTGTACTCCGGATGGTTGGTGACCTTCGTGTGGGCGCCGTGCTTCTGCTTCGGCCAGCGGCCGCCGACCTCGACTTCGCCGTTGCCGCTGCCGGTCCCGTTGCCGATGACGAAATGGTACCCGAGTTCGTCCCAGCCCTTGGCCTTGTGCATGCGGTCGAACTCGTCGGCGGACCCGGTCGCGGTGGCGCTGTGATGGACGACGATAAACTGCCAGGGCCGCTCCTGCCCCAGGGGCTTCCAGGCGGCAGTGCTCCAGGGGACGCTGCGGCCGGGCTCGCGCGGCAGTTCAAGCGCCGTTCGCGACGGCGGCGGCGCCGCGGGGCGATAAGCGGGGGGCATTGCGCCGGCCACGCGCGGACCGAAATACGGCACGGGCGGGTCCCGCACGAGACACGCCTGCTTCTGACACCCGATGGCTCCCGCCAGACAGCCCAGCGAAAC
Source organism: Planctomycetota bacterium (assembly GCA_026386995.1). The sequence continues at coordinate 8,349 of JAPLMO010000286.1, forward strand.
CAGCGCCACAAAGATCGCCTTCATAGGACCCCTCAGTCCCACCTGGCCAAACTTCACTCCATTATCGGACGTTGCCGCGCCCGCCCTTGACCCAAAGGCGTTTTTATTTCGCGGCGGCCTTCCCCTTCTTCCGGGGCTGAGGTTGCGTGGACCAGATACACAGCGGCGAGTCGGCCCGCACAGTCCGGAAAACCTTTGCCGGTAAACCATACCGCGCCCGGTGACCAACGAAAAGAGTTTTCCGCGTCTAAGGCCGACCCGGGTGCGACCGCGGATTCTGGCAGGCGGTTCCTTTCGTAGGGGCGGCCCTATGTGGCCGCCCTGCCTTTAGCGTGGCGGTTGCCCCCGGCCAACTGAAACAACGACCGGGCGGCCACATAGGGCCGCCCCTACGAAGGCAAACGGCGACTGCCAGAAAAATCAGTCACACCCGCCGATCCTCACATGCTCCGGCGATGGCGGAACGTACGGGGAAAACCGACAACCATTGGTTTCTTAGAGTGACGTTTTGCTGCCCATGAAACTAAAAAGACTTCTGATGAAATCAGGCCGCCCCCTTGTTAGACTAAAGGTATCGCCGTCGCCCACGACATCACGGACCGCAAGCAGGCCGAGCAGCGGCTGCACGCCTACCATGAGCAACTGCGGTCCCTGGCATCGGAACTGGCGTGGACCGAGGAACTGGAGCGGCGGAGCATCGCCGAAGACCTGCACGACCAGGTCGGCCAGGTGTTCTCGCTGGCCCGGAACAAACTGGAAGCGCCGCCGGCCGAGCCGCGCGGCCCACAAAAGGCAACCTGAGATGACACTGAAGATCCTTCTGGCCGACGACCATAACCTGATCCGCGAGGGTCTGCGATTGCTCATCGAGAAACAGCCCGGCATGACCGTCGTGGGCGAGGCCGCCGACGGCCGCACGGCCGTGCGCCTGGGCCGCGAACTGACGCCAAACATCGCTATCATAGATATCTTGATGCCTGAACTGAACGGCATCGACGCCACACGCCGGATCCTGGAGGCCTCGCCCAAGACCCGTGTCATCGTCCTGTCGATGCAGTCCGACAAACGGTTCGTCGCCGCCGCACTCAAGGCGGGCGCGGCCGGCTACCTCCTCAAGGACGGCGTGTCGGCCGAAGTGTCCGACGCCATCCGCGCCGTCGCGGCCGGCCAGACCTACCTGAGTCCGCGCATCGCCGGCGTCGTGGTCGAAGACTACGTCTCCAACCTGCCGGCCGGCGCGGCCAAGGCCGGTTCCGCCCTGTCCGCCCGCGAGCGGGAGGTCCTGCAACTGATTGCCGATGGCAAGACCACCAAGCAGGTCGCCGCAACCCTCCACACCAGCATCAGCACCGTCGAGACCCACCGACGCCATATCATGGAGAAACTTCACCTCTTCAGCGTGGCCGAACTCACAAAGTACGCCATCCGCGAGGGGCTGACGTCCCCGGACAAGTAACACATCAGGTTTTTCGTGGCCTCAAATCATGGTTTTGGCATGGCGGAAACCCGCCGCCGAGGACGTAGTATGATTAGAGCGAAGGCACGGGGACGGCAGCCGAATTCCCCCTGGCATGACCGGCTCTTGGCCCTAGCGCTGGGATGCGAGGCCGGCGTTCTGATACGTCGGCCTCGTATATTCATGGTGCGCGCTAGCGCGGCGGGGCCGGAGACCCGCCGCGCTATATGTACCCGCCGTGCTATGTGTACCTGCCGCGCAAATCCAAGGCGTCTTATCGCCTCGCCGACGCCAAGGTCGCCTTGGAGCCCGCGAGGTTGTTGACGAAGACCACCACGCCGCCGTCCAACGGCCGCGAGCCGAGGAGGTTCTTCGATTCCGCCCTGAAGTTCTCCCATGCCCCTCCGCCGGCCCGCCGGCATGCCAGCGCGACCAGGGCGATGATGTCGCCGTCTCCGAGGCCGCCCGCGGCCGCAGCCGCGGCCGTGGTCTCTGCACCCGGCTTGTCGCTTGTGCCGACCAATTCCGCAACGAGTTCACGGAGGGCCTTGGCGTCCGCCTTGTCGGCAGAGCCCAGGATGGCCGCGGCCACGGCGGACCAGCGGCCGAGTTTAGCCGCATCCGCCTTTTCAAACGCCGCCCGCGCCCTGGCTACGAACGCCTCGTCGTCGCGCATGGCCATGGCGGCGTAGAGAACCTGGAAGTACGCCTTGGCATCGTTCGGAGACTTCTCGAGCGCGGCCAGGGCGGCGTCGGCGACGGGTTTCAGACGCTCGCGGGCCGACCTGGCGGCTACGGCCAGTTCGTCCTCTTTCGGCAGCCCCCGCGCGGCCTCCGCGACGGCCCACGCCGACCTGGCCACAAGCACAGCCTGCGGACCTTTCAGAAACTCGGCCGTCGCCGGATGGCGCCAGGCCACTTCCACTTCCGTCAGGGCTTCCAGGTCCAGTTGCCCGCTGAGCGATGCGGCCAGCAGGTCCCAACTGTGGCCGATGAGCGCCCGGGCGGTGCAAACCTTCTCGGCGACGGCAAGCCGCTTGGCGGCGGCCTCGCGGCGGTCCTCGGCCCGCTTGGCGGTCCATTTCTGGAGTTCCGCCAGGTCGCCTTCGAGTTTCGCCTTCGGGTCGGCCAGGGCGGCAAGAAGTTTCGCAGCAGCCGCGTGCGTGTCGGCGTTGCCGATGATCAGCAGTTGCCCCGGGGCGTACCAGAGGACGTCCTCGTCCTTGGCGCTTAGGCCCTTGCGGACACCCGCCAGGAATGCATCGGCGGCCTTCTTCGCGGCCTCAACGCACTTCTGGTAATTGCGGTCCTTTCCGAACTCGTCCGCGGCAGGGACCGCCGCAAGTGAAACATCGTAGACCCACGCGCTTTCTCCGGGCGCGCGGCGGGCCGTCGCGGCGACAACCTCCCCCTTCTCGACCCGCCAGGTCATCCGCGCGGGCACGAGAATCCAGTCCATCGCCTGGGCGACCGTCGCGTTGCGCAGATCGAGGAACGTGATGCGAACGTCCTGCCGGCCCAGCATGGCCGCGGCATCCTCGGCGCTGCCGGGGACGAGCGTAATCTTCAGGCCCGCCGCCGTAGCGACCGCGTCCAGCGCCTCGGCGACGGACTTGTCGCGGATCACAAGGGCCAGGGACTTATCGAGCGCCGGCAGTCCCCGCTTCCAGCCGTTGGCAAGCATGCGGCCGATCCTCTCGACGCCCTCCAGCGCCTCGGCCGCCACGTCCGCGTTCCCACCGCCGGCAGTGTTCAGGAGATACGCCCTGCCGAACTTCTCACGTGCCGCCGTGAGGCTCGCGTGCATCTTAGCTTCCTGGAAGGCTGCCTTCGCCCGCGCGGCCATCGGTCCGATGTCGGCGTTCAGCGCGACGGCCGTGTAGCCGTCGCCCGGTCCCCTCGGACCCTCCGCAAAATCAGCCTCGGCCTCCCTAAGGGCAAACAGGCCGGCCCTGCCGCCTCCGCCGCCAACGCCCACAACGGTCAGTGTGCCGGCCATGACGGTGGTCCTGCCAAGGTAGGTGTTGGCGCCCATGATCAACGCGCCCGCCCCCAACTTGGTCGGGCGGGCGGACGTTGCTTGGCGCCGGGCCGGCATCATCATCGGCGCGGGACTTGCGGAGGGCGGAGGAGCCGCCGGCGCAGCCACGCTGGCAGCGGCAGCGTACCCGTAATAAGCGGCCCCGGAGGCCTTGCCTTTTTCGAACGAGACGTCGCCGGCGACGTTCTTCAGTTCGTCCAACCTTTCCCCATCTCCGAAGAAGCCCTCGTAGCGCGTCCCCTCTGGCAGCGGCACGGCGACCGGCATCCGCCGCGGCGGGCGGGCCGGTTCGCGCATCGTGCTTATCGTGCTCTGGTCCACCGCCACGAAACTCGTGTACTGGCTCATCAGCCGGTACTCCAGGGCGATGTTGGTCACCGCGTCCTCAACCTCGGGCGACCCGCTGTAGAAGGTCTGCTGCATGAGGTCCTCGATCTTGTTGCGTGCCCAGACCTTGGCGAGGACCTCGTTGCGGTCCTCCTGCGCGGGCAGCCTGACCTGGAGCGGCCAGGAGGCCGGCTTGCCCTCGACGTTGCCCGTGATGCGGACCGCCGCCTCGCCGCCGTTCTCGTAGCGGCCGAAGAGAACTATCGGCCGCCCGGCCCACAGTTCCGGGACCTTGGCGGGATAGGTCTCAAAGACCTCCAAGCCGCCCCACTCGATCTGGACGTTGGCCAGTTGCGCCCGGTGGATGCGGAGCATGATGTCGCCGACGAGTTCCGTCGGGTCGTCCTTCAGGCCCAGCGTCTTGGACATGCCGCCGCCCTGCCGCGCCACGCCGTCGAGGAGGAACCGGTTCGGGTCGCTCCCGATGCCCACGCACCAGAACCTTATGCGGTCGCCCGCGCGGCGGCCGACCTCGGAGATGATCTCGGCCTCGTTGCCGATGAAGCCGTCGGTAAGCATGATGACGATGCGGACGCGCTGGGGGTCAGCCGGCTCCTCGAGGACCATGCGGATGCCCTTGAGCATCTCGGTCCCGCCGCCGCCCTTCAGGCCTTCCGTAAAGTTGAGGGCACGCTTGACGTTCTCCTCATTGACCGGCACGGGTTTCTCAAAGAGTTTCTGTGATTGACCGGCGAACGTGATGACCTGGACCGTGTCGGCGGGTTTGCAGAGTTTCAGGAACTTCTGCATGGCGTCGATGACCTTGGCGGTCGGCTGGCCCGACATCGAGCCGGAGACGTCGACCAGAAAAACGATCTCGCGCGGCGGGGCGTTGCGCAGCCGCTCGTCGTCGGCGGGCTGAACCATCAGCATGAAGTAGCCCTGCCCCTTGTCGCCGACGTGCGCGAGCATCGCCATCTCGGGCAACTGGCCGACCACACCGTAGCGCAGCACGAACGCCTTGTTCGGAATGGAATCGGACGGGGAGAGTTTCACCGCGGCCTGGCTCTTGCCGGCCCGCTGGATGGTCGCCTCGTGGCTCGTGACCTTAAGGTCCTGGATGGGCACCCCGGCGTCGAGCGTGACCGAGAGCGAGATGTCGTGGCCGTTGCGGTAGCCGGGCTTAAGGACCGGCGGCGTGATGCGCGAGGCATCGGGCACGCGGTTGGTATCGGGCGCCCAGCCGGTCCCCTTGGGCTTGTCCGGCCCTTCTTGGACCTTGCCCTTGTCGAGTTCGCCGACCTTCCCTTTCAGTTCCGGCGGCACGGGCGGGATGCCCGACGTGGGCGATCCGGGGATGTAGCGCGGGCCGACGACCATCGGGAAGTGGAACTCGTAGGCGCCCATGTCGTACTCAAGGACGTCGACGTAGGAGATTTCGATGCGGATTTCCTGCCGCGGCAGGATGTTGCCGACCGATTGCGTGAAGATGTTCGGGCGTTCCTGCTCCAGCAGGGCCGCCGTGACGCCCTGGGCGAGGGCCTGCTCGTAAATCTGCCGCGCCTCGGCCCGGCGCTTGATGAGGCCCACGATCCGCCGCTCGCCGATCACCATCGTCATGGCGTCGACGGCGGATTTGTGCGGAAGCGGAAAGACGTAGACGGCCTCGATCTTCTCGTCGAGCGGGTTGAAGAAGACCTGCGTCACCCGGACGCGCGCGATGAAGCCCGAGACTTCGGCCGTGACGTCGGTGTGCTTCAGTGGACACTCGACGACCTCGCCGCCGGGCTTGACGACGCGCAGGGCCCCTTGCGTCACGTCCTTCGTCACATTCTCCATGTTCTTGGCGAGCGCATCGGGCGGGACCGGCTCGGTCTCAGCCGCCCAGGCTGCCGCAGCCGTCCACCCCGCGGCCGCAAGCGTAATCGCAAGAAAGGCCCCCTTCAGCATGTTCTCCGGCATGGCTGCCCTGCTCCTTTCACATCGTGGTGTGACACATTTCAAACTACCGCGTCTGAGTTCTTAGACGCTGGGGGCAGAGACAAGTTTCAAATTTTCCGGCGTATGACCGCGTTACTTTCAATCTTCTGTGTGATCGCGCGGCGGGCAGTCTTGCCCACCGCGCGACACTCGGTTCTGAAACAGTTTCCTGGCGATGCTGTAGCCTTAGCGCCCGGCGGACCCTAGAATGATCGCAATGGACACCATCACACACGGCCTGCTCGGTGCGACGCTGGCCCAACTGGGCTTTCGCCAGCGGCTCGGCTGGGGCGCCACGGCCGCCGCCGCGGCCGCGGCCGTTGCGCCGGACCTGGACCTGGTCATCGCACCCATTCTGCACAGGTTCGGCCTGAACGGCAACGGCCTCGGCCACTGGGTCGAGCACCGCGGCGTGACGCACTCGCTGGTCCTCGTGCCGATTTTCGCGCTGGCGGTCGCGGCCATCTGGTGGGTGGTCCGGCGGCAGCGCTCCAGCCGCATCGCGCCCCTGATCCCCGCGCCGTTCTGGTTTCTTTACGCGTGCGTGCTGCTCGCCTACACAAGTCATCCGCTGCTGGACTGGTGCACACCGTACGGGACGGAACTTTTCGCGCCGCTGAGCGACGCGCGCCTCGCCAGCGACGTAATACCGGTCGTCGATGTGATCTTCAGCGGAATCCTCGCGATCGCGCTGCTTGCGTGCTTTCTCGTCCGGCGCGCAGTAGCCGCGCGCGGCATGCGGGCCTCGCTCATCATCGGGTGGGCGGGGGCACTCCTCGCCGTAGCCTACCTGTGCGGCGGGCGGGTCCTGCATGACCGGGCCATCGCCGACGCAAGGAGCCTTGCGCCGAACGCAACCGTCGTGCGGGCCGAGGCCTACCCTGCCCTCGGGAGCATTCTGTTCTGGCGGGTCGTCCTGGAAACCGACCACGAGTGGATCGCGATGGCAATCCGGCCGCTCTCGTGCAGCCAGCCCCCGCCGCGCGAGACGGCGCCGCAGGGGTCCGGCCCCTGGGTCGAGCGCGCCCGCCGCCTGCCCGAGGTCCGGGAGTACGAGCGGTTCGCGACGGGCCTCGTGCGGGCCTCGGCGTACGATGACAGCGGCCGGCACGTCGTCGAGTTCGACGACATGCGCTACGCCATGCGGCCGCAGGAAGTGCGGAGCCTCTGGCCGCTACGGGTGACGTTCGATGAGTCCAGCGACGCGGTGAAAATCGAGCGTCTGTCGCTCTTCCGCGGGCACACGTGGTGGTCCATCCTGCGCGATGCGTGGGAGAACCTGACTGGGTAACGCTATTGAGCCCGGCAAAAGCGGTTTTCATTGGTTACCGTGGCACCCGGGCGCCTCAAGGTCTTGCAGCGGCAGGGGATGGTCGTTATCCTTGAATCCTACAACCCGGCGTTTCCGCCGGTCGAACTGCCGGCCGCGAAGGTCCTGCGGACCGGGCGCATCATAAAACGGCTGCCGCGCTGGGTCCGAAGGCCGCCGCGGGAATAAGGGATCCGCCATGGCGCTAGTCCCGGAAACGTGCCAGGAGTGTGGCAAGGCGATCAGCGGCCGGATGACAGCCTGCGTTGACGGCCTCCGCATCGTTTGTTCGGCCTGCGACAAGCGGCTGAGAAGGGACCGGCTCCGGGCCGAGAAGGAGTCGCGCCGCCGCGATGCGGACCCTCTTGACGTCCTGGTGGACCTAGCCGAGCATCGGCGCACCGCCCAACTCGTTTATCAAAAACCCGGAGAGCCGAGCGCCACCGAGCGGCTGGTGGAACCCTACCGGCTTGAAGCCACCGCCAACGCAGAAATGGTTCTCTGCTGGCAATTGCTTCCGAAGGTCGAGGACCGTCTGCCCTGGCGTCACTTCCGGATAGATCGGATCGTTTCGGTTATCGACGGCGGCTCGACGTTCGAGCCGCGAACACCGATCACCTTGCATGCGGGCGAGGTGACCGAATTCCAATGGGGACACCAGGCGCTGATTGGAATAGGACCGCGACAGGAATATTTCAAGTTTATCGAAAGCGCGATGATGGACGGCATCTTCGACGAACAGGAACTTCGGGAGGCCGCGCGGCTCGGAGATGGACTCTCGACTGAGGAACGCCGGGGCGTCCATGCCCAGGTCTTCGTGAACGCGCTCCAAGAGGTCCTCGCCGACGGAGAGATATCGCAGACCGAGGCGGCCTACATCGCGGCGGTGCGCGAGGCGCTTCAGAGCCTTGGATGGGCGCCTTAACGCTTGTGACCGCCGCGAGAGCAAGGGAGCCAACAGGGGGTGTTCACATGCGTTACTTGCTTTTGGTATTGGGCCTGATCGCACTGGCAGGCATGTCGGCCGCCGAACAACCGCAAGCCGTGCCACCTCCATCCCCGGCACCGGCAACCCCGAGCGTCGCGCCCCAGCCAACGCCCGAGATCCCTCCCGGCGGCTGTCTGTATAGGGGCAAGCCTCGCACATCAGCATGGGTAGACGGGCAGTTCGTCAAATTCCGGGACAAGATCGCCAAGATCGACGGCGTTTGGCGGGACTGCGGCAAGGGGGTCGTCAACAAAATGACGGTCGAGATTGCATCACCCCCGCCGGGGACCGAGATACGGGGTGCGCCGTCCGGCTCGAAGGTGCTCACGGTCATCAATGAGGCGGAGATTCTGGCGCAGCGGCCGGCGGACTACTCGGCATTCGATGGTTCAATCGCCTTTCCGCAGATCGTCTTTCATGTCCGGGGGATCGAGACGCAAGGTTTCACCGACGGGATTCAGCTGACGCGGTTCTTTTTCGCTACTTATGGCCCGCCGGAGCAATGGCTTGTCTACTGCGGCACTTATGCCTATATTGACACCAAAGGCGCAAAACGAACCGTGCCCAGTTACGCGGTCTACCGGCCGGCGACCCGCGAGGAGTTCGTCCAGGCGCTCGCCTCGGGCCTCACACTAACTGATTACGTCGTGGAAACCAAGATCGTCCGCCCGCCGAAGGGCAGCGGCGAAAGTTCGCGTTCGGTCTACTGGATAGTGCCCAAGCCGGTGCTTTAGCCGCGCGGCGCTTGCCGCGTTGGCATGAGAAGGGGGGGCGAAGTTATGGCACTATCGTGCGACGGCTGCGGCCGGCCGCTGGCGATAGAGGACGCCCGCCAGATCGGCAGCCGGCTTATCTGCTCCTCTTGCGCCCTGGTGCTCGACGCCGCCCCGCGCCCGCCGCAGGCCGCGCCTCACGCCCCGCCGCCCTTGCCGGGCGACGACGACGCCTGGCACGCCCGCCCCCGCCGCGAGCGGCGGCCGTCGAAATTCGGGGGACACAATACCGATTTAATGGCGGCGGCACGCCCGGCGCAATCGTCGCCACGTACCGCCATGATGCCGCCGGGCGGCGTATCCGCAAGTTGCTGGGCACTGACCCGGACAACCCGACGACGGCGCTCGACTACTATCACAACACCGGCGGCCAGATCATCGAGGTCCGCAAGGGCGGCGCGGAATATCCGCTGGAACAGTACCTTTGGTCGCCGCGCTACGTGCACGCGCCCATCGTCCGCTGGCGCGACGGGAACACCGACAACGACCTGGAGGAGGAAGGCGATTCGACGCTCTATTATTGCACCGACGCGAACTTCAACGTGACGGCCCTCGTCAACACCTCCGGCACGGTTGTCGAGAGGTATCTGTACGACCCCTACGGCAAAGTGACCGTGTGCGACGGCTCGTGGACGCCGCGCGAAGGCAACGCCTCGGCGTACTCGAATGAGGTGCTCTTCACCGGCCACCGGCTGGACGCGGAATCTGGGCACGGGTATTTCGCTTGCCAAGAGTGCGGAGATGGAGATAATCTGCGCACATGGCGTCAGCGTATGGAACGGGCAAACGCCCTTATGGGCAGTTACTTGAAAGTGAGACAGAAATGGCAAGAAGCTCTGAATCGTATGAACTGGCTTGCGGATTCGGCCTTCTCTCGGGCGCAACGCGGCTGGGCATCCTGAAGATGCTCATGACCGGCCCTAAGAACGTTACCGCGCTGTGCAAGGGTCTGCGCCAGAAGCAGCCCTCGGTCAGCCATCACCTCGGCCTTCTCAGGATGGGGCGCCTGGTGATCGGCCGCCGACCAGCACAAAGTGACCGTTTTTATCAACTCGGCGCAGAGAACCTTTGCGGAACGGGTTGGAGAGAACTCCGATTCCGTCACGCCGCCCACGTGTGGACACAGGCGAGCCGCGCCACGGAGATGACGTTGAGCAGGGCGGACTTGACGTGGCGGCTCCAGTGCTCGGGAAGAAACCGGTTCGGGCAACTGTGGTTCTCGGGCAAATCAGCCTCCGAAAGAAGTTGTGAGCAGGCGTGTCGGAGGCTACCATAAGTGACGGTGAATAAACAGGTTATGTCGCCAGGCGAAGGGCACAAAAATCGGTGGACCAGCACAGAGGTGGCGAAGTTCATCGCCGACGCCAAGTCGCAGATCGATTCCTTCATCGAATCTCATCTGGCGGAGCCGATTTACTCCTTCGTCCCAAGCGATTATGCCCTCGTTTACAGCGCCCTGCGCCACATGGCCGACGCGCACTTGGCGGCCGGGCCGCTCTTCTGCGAATGGGGCAGCGGCGCCGGCGTGGTCGCCTGTCTGGCCGCGATGGTCGGCTTCGACGCCTGCGGCATCGAGTTTGAGGGCGACCTGGTGGACCTCTCGACCCGCTTGGCCCGCCGCCACAACATGAAGGTCAACTTCTACCGCGGCAACCTCGTGCCCCGCGGCGGACAGAAGATTGCCGACGAGACCGACGAGTTCGAGTGGCTGGCCGTCGGCGGCCCCGATCCTTACGACCAGATGGGCCTGGAGATCAATGACTTCGACGTGATTTTCGCCTACCCATGGCCAGGCGAGGAGCGCGTGATTGAGCGTTTGTTCAAGCGGTTCGCCGCCAACGGAGCCTTGCTGATGACCTACAACGACATTGAGGGCATCCGCATGTTTCGAAAGCGCGGCAAGGACGGCGGAGTAAGATCGCGGCGACTCTCGCAAGGGTGACACTTCATGGAGGGGGCCGCAGGGACAGGCATCGGCCCGCAGGCCGCGGGCCAGGCGTCACCGCGGAAGGCGCCGCATCGCGCATAAAAACGGCCAGCAAGCGGAGAAACGTACATTACTGTACGAGATCTCCGCTTGCCGGCCGGAGGAATCGCGAGCGACGCCGGAGCGGCCCCGGCCCAGGCTGTGGCCAAGGCTTCCGGCGGCTGTAGTAGTCCACCGAAATTGCGTTCGCCGTTCGTTAGGCTGTGCGAACGGGTGAGAATCAAAGTTTCCGTCGGATTTGGTGTTCACGTGGCGCGGTGCGGCGTATCAAGAAGGCGACTCGGGTGTCCCTACTAAAAACTCCATCGGCGTCGAAACCTGTGGGTTCTTGATCTTCCGCTGTTGTGCAGCGTCGCCTTTGCACCAATTCACAGCGGCGATCGGTTCGCCGACCAGCACAAAGGGGCCGTTTTTGCCAACTCGGCGCAGAGAATCCTCTCGGAACGGGTTGGATAGAACTCGGATTCCGTCACGCCGCCCGCGTGTGGACACAGGCGAGCCGCGCCACGGAGATGCCGTTGAGCAGGGCGGACTGGCCGTGGCGGCTTCAGTGCTCGGGAAGAAACCGGTTCGGGCAACCGTGGTTCTCGGGTAAATCAGCCTCCGAAAGAAGTTGTAACCAGGTGCCTCGGAGGTCACCATAAGTGACGGTGAATAAACAGGCTATGTCGCCAGGCGAGGGCATGAAAATCGGTGGACCAGCACAGGGGGTGCGCCGCTCTAATAATTGGCGTAAGTGTTTTTGCAAAAACGCGACTTACGTTCGCGGCCAAGAAAGGCGGGAGACGGGAGACCCGCCGCGCGATACCGCACTCCGGCCTTCAGCCCCCGGTGTATTCACCGGGGGCTAAATATGGCTTCTTACTTCGCCGCGAGGATGGCCTCGAGGTCCTTCTGCGGGTCGCCGGTCAGCGTCAGGCCGAACTTCTCCACGAGGATGGCGAGGACGTTCGGTGTGATGAACTGCGGCAGGACCGGGCCGACGCGGATGTTCTTGACGCCCAGCGCAAGCAGCGTCAGCAGGATCGCCACGGCCTTCTGCTCGAACCACGAGAGGACCATTGTGAGCGGCAGGTCGTTCACGCCGCACTTGAAGGCGTCCGCCAGCGCCACGGCCACCTGTATGGCCGAGTAGGCGTTGTTGCACTGGCCGATGTCGATGAGGCGCGGGATGCCGTCGATCGCCCCGAGGTCCAGGTCGTTGAATCGGTACTTGCCGCACGCCAGCGTCAGGACGACGCAGTCCTTCGGCACGGCCTTGACGAACTCGCGGTAGTAGTTGCCCTTTGGGCCGGGCGTGTCGCAGCCGCCGACGAGGAAGAAGTGGCGGATCTTGCCGGCCTTGACGGCGGCGACGATCTTGTCGGCCACGCCGAGGATCGCCGTGTGATGGAAGCCGGTCAGGATTTTCCCGCCCGCCTTCTCCGGCAGCGGCGGCAGGGCCAGGGCCTTCTTGATGACCGGCTCGAAGTTGCGGTCGGCGATGTGCGTAACACCCGCGACGTGGGCCACGCCGCACGTGAACAAGCGGTCCTTATACGATTCTTTCGGAATGAGGACGCAGTTGGTGGTGACGAGGATGGCGCCCGGCCAAGCGTCGAACTCGGCCTTCTGGGTCCACCACGCGCCGCCGTAGTTGCCGACGAGGTGCTTGTACTTCTTCAGTTCAGGGTAAGCGTGGAGGGGCAGCATCTCGCCGTGCGTGTAGACGTCGATGCCGCGCCCCTCGCTTTGTTTCAGCAGCGCCTCCAGGTCCAGCAGGTCGTGGCCGGTGATGAGGATCGCCCGGCCGGCCCTCGTGCCGGTGGGCACCTCGGTGGG
>JAPLMO010000198.1 GCA_026386995.1 Planctomycetota bacterium
TCGCCCCGGGGTTCATCAAGACCGACATGACGGACGTCCTGCCCGACAAGGCGAAGGAGATGGCCCTGGCCGCGATTCCCATGGCGCGCATGGGGCTGCCCGAGGAAGTCGCCGCCGTCATCGCGTTCTTCGCCAGCGACGATGCGGCGTACGTGACCGGCCACGTGCTGGCGGTCGACGGCGGCATGGCGCCGTAAGGCGGTTGCAAAGGGCCTATCGCAGGCCCGTTTAGCCGCCCACCTTGGTGGGCGCGTGTTTTCGGAACCGGTTGAGGCGCTAGATCTGAGACAAAAAGGTAACAAGCAGGAGGAATAACCTTGGCGACCATCGAAGAACGCGTCGTGGAAATCGTGGCGGAGCAGATGGGGGTGGACAAGACGCAGATCACGCGCGAAACGTCGTTCGTCAACGACCTCGGCGCGGACTCGCTCGACACCGTCGAACTCGTGATGGAGTTCGAGGACGAGTTCGACATCAGCATCCCCGACGAGGACGCCGAGAAGATCCAGACGGTCGGCCAGGCGATTGACTACGTGGAGGCGCACCTGTAACGATGAACGGCCGCCGCGTCGTCGTCACCGGACTGGGCCTCATCACCTCGCTCGGCCAGGAGGTGGAGGTCTTTTGGAAACGGCTGTTGGCCGGCGAATCGGGCATCAGCCGCATCCAGTCTTTTGACGTCTCGGCCTACTCCGCCCAGATCGCCGGCGAAATCAAGGACTTCCGCCCCGACGCATACATCGCCAAGCGCGAATCGCGGCACATGGACCGCTTCGCGCAGATGGCCGTGGCCGCCGCCACCCAGGCGGTCAAGGATTCGGGGCTGGACCTCGCGAACCTCCCCGACCCGTTCCGGGCCGGCTCCATCGTTGGCAGCGGCATCGGCGGGCTGGCGGAATTTGAAGAGCAGCACACGCGGCTCATCGAGAAGGGGCCGATGCGCATCTCGCCCTTCATGGTCCCGAAACTGATGATCAACGCCGCCGCCGGACACATCTCCATCGCTTACGGCATCAAGGGCCCCAACTCCGGCGTCGCCAACGCCTGCGCCAGCGCCAACAACGCCATCGGCCAGGCGTTCTGGACCATCCAGACCGGCGAGGCCGATATCATGGTCACCGGCGGCTCCGAGGCCGCCCTCACGCCGATGGGCCTGGCGGGTTTCTGTGCCGCCCGCGCACTCTCGACCCGCAACGACGAGCCCGCCCGCGCAAGCCGCCCCTTCGACCGCCGCCGCGACGGCTTCGTCCTGGCCGAGGGCGCCGGCATCATCGTCCTGGAAGAATACGAGCACGCCAAGCACCGCGGGGCCAAGGTGTACGCCGAGGTCATCGGCTTCGGCATGAGCGGCGACGGACTGCACATCGTCCAGCCCGACCCGGAGGGCCGCGGGGCCGCGGGCGCCATGCGCGACATGCTCAAGGACGCCGCCGCCGACCCCGGCACGATCGACTACATCAACGCCCACGGCACGGCCACGCCGCTCGGGGACATCGCCGAGACGAAGGCCCTCAAGGCCGTCTTCGGCAACCACGTGAAGAAACTGGCGATCTCCAGCACCAAGTCGAGCCTCGGGCACCTCCTGGGCGCCAGCGGCGGCGTGGAGTTCATCGCCTCCGCGCTGGCCATCCGCGACCAGATCGCCCCGCCGACCATCAACCTTGAAGAGCCCGACCCCCAGTGCGACCTCGACTACGTTCCGTTGAAACCGCGCGAAATGAAAATCAACCGCGCGGCATCCAACTCCTTCGGATTCGGCGGCCACAACGCCTGCCTGCTCTTGCAGAGAATCTGAGCGCGCGAGCGCTGCGGCTTGCATCGGTCCTTCCTCCGGTTAAGATAATCGTCGTGCGATTATGGGCGCGGCGGGTCTCCTGACCCGCCGCGCAAATGGGATTGTGCCGTCCAGGAAAGGAATGCGGCTCGTGAACGTACGGCGTCGAAGTCTCCCCTGGGTTGTGCTCGCCGGACTTGCTCTCGCAGCCTTCCTCGTCGGTTGTTCCGCCACACGGCCCGCCGAGGGCGAGGCATCCGCCCTCCCCTGGTGGAAGGGCCTCACCCACATGCACTCGCGGTGGAGCGACGGGGCCGACTTCCCGGAGATGGTCGCCCAGTACTACAAGTCGCACGGTTACAACTTCATCGTCACGACGGATCACAACAAGATGCAGGAGGGCGAGTACTGGTCGCCGCTCATCAAGCAGCCGCGCGACAACCAGCGCCTGGAAGAGTACAAGAAGTGGCTCGGCAACGAGGAGGTCC
>JAPLMO010000284.1 GCA_026386995.1 Planctomycetota bacterium
TCGTCGTCGGCCGATTTCGACGCACACCTCAAGGACCTCTGCACCACGCTCGACGCCACGATCGCCTTCGATCCCGTGGCGGGCGAGATGACGGGCCGGCTTCTGGCGGCCATGCCGAAGGGGAGCGTGGCGGTGGTGTACGGATCGCTCTCCGACGCCGCGTGCTCGATCCGGCCCGAGCGGTTCATCTACGAGCGCAAGCGCGTGGAGGGGTTCTGGCTGGGCGTGTGGGCCGAGAAGATCGGCCTTCTGGGCCGGATGCGCGTGGCGATGGGCCTGCAGAAGTTCCTCGCGACCGATCTTCAGACCGAGGTCCGCGCCCGCGTGACGCTGGAACAGGTTCCTGAGGCTATCGAGACGTATAAGCACGATATGACGGGCGGGAAGGTGCTCATTCTGCCGGACGGCGACACAAAAGACTTTTCTTAACGCAGAGAAAGACAAAACAGGATTTGGTTAAAACAAAAACAGATAAGTTCGATGTTCTCTCTTTTATTCTCCGCGATCTCTGCGTTGGTCCGTTATTGAAAAATAAGAAGTCCGGCAAGCGGGACGTAAGCCGAATCCTGTCACCTCGACCCGAAAGCCGAGGCTGCGGCCATTTATCTGGGTCGCACGTTGCCGCGCGACTCTGAGCAGCCAACCCGGGGCTTTTCTCCTTTCGGAGATCGGAGCGGGCCGCTCCCGAAGCCCCCTATTTGGCCTTGCTCCCGGTGGGGTTTGCCGTGCCCCGCGTGTCGCCACGCGGGCGGTGCGCTCTTACCGCACCGTTTCACCCTTGCCTGATCCCCGAACGAGTCGGGGCCATCGGCGGTCTGCTCTCTGTTGCACTTTCCCTGGTCTTGCGACCGGTCGCCGTTAACGACCACCGCGCCCTGTGGAGTTCGGACTTTCCTCCCGGCCCCGAAGGGCCGAGCGGCCGCATTGCCCGCTCGCCGGACTCCACCCAGTATTATACCATACGATTTCGGGGAAGGATGTTTATTGGCGCTGCGGCAGCCATCGGCCAACAAAGCGATTGCGGATTGCGAATTGCGGATTGCGGATTGAAAGGACAACGGCAACGGCAACGGGGCCCACGGCTACTTCAACTTGAACGTCTTGGTATGCGGCTTCTTGCGGGCTTCGGGGGGCAGGGCGGCGTCCACCGCGCGGGCCCTTTGGACGGCCTTGCGCGAAAGTTTGTCGGCCTCGGTGTTCAGCGTGCGCGGGATGTGCTCGATCTCGACCGACGCCAGCGGCGCAAGCAGCCGCCGGACCCGCTCCAGCAGGGGCTTCAGGTTCGGCGCCTTGATGCGGTACTCGCCGGCGATCTGGCGGACCATGAGTTCCGAGTCGCTGCGGATCGTCAGGCGCCGCGGCTTCAGTTCGCCCGCCATCTCCAGGCCCAGGATCACCGCCTGGTACTCGGCCTCGTTGTTGGTTCCGGGACCGAACGCGCGTGCCCTCTCGAGTATCGTCGTGCCGTCGTCGGTCTTCAGGATCGCCGCCGACCCGCACGGGCCGGGGTTGCCGGAACACGCGCCGTCGACGTAAAGGATGAGGTGGCCGGCGCCGGGCTCCGCCCCGCCGCCGCCCGGCATCGGGTCTCTTCGGGAGTCATCGGCGGCCGGATCGGACGGGTTCATGTCTTCTTCAGGAACAGGATGCGGGTGCAATTGGGACAGGTGTAGAGGTTTTCATTGCGGCTGGCCAGCAGGACGTAGGTGTTCTGCGTGACGCTCATGTGGCAACCGCCGCAGACGTAGCCGCCGTCGTCGTCGTCGTCTTCGTCGCGGATGACCTGGGCGAGGGCCTCGCCGTCCAGGCGATCGGCGATGCGATTGAAGAGGTCGACGACCTTGGGCGGCAGGCTCTTGGCGAGTGCGTCGCGTTTGCGGCGGTCTTCCTCGATCTCGCGGGTGAGGCCGTCCTTGCGTGCCTCGATCTCTTTGCGGACGGCCGCCAGTTCGCCTTCCTGCCGCGTCAGTTCCGCCTGGGCCTTCTTGATCTCGCCGTCGATGGCCTCGATGTCGGCGAAGTCGGTCAGGATTCCATCCTCGTACTTCGAGATCGCCAGTTCAGCGAACTTGATCTCATTCTGGAGCGCGGCAAACTGGCGGTTGTCTCGGACCTGGGTCTGCTGCTGGCGGAATTTTTCGATCTCGGTGCGCTTCTGGCGGACCTCGAGTTCCTTCTTGTCGGCCTCCACGCGGGCCTGGCGCTGCCTGCTGCGGAGGTTCTCGATGACTTCCTTCTGCTTTGCGATCTGCTCCAAGCGGATCTTCGCCGCGCGGTCTTGCGCGGACCTGTTGTTTTCCAGCCGCCGCAGTTGTAACTCCGCATCCTGAAGTTCGCACAGTTTCTCAAGGACCGAATCAGCCACTGTTGCCGCACCTCCTGACCTTTCCCGAACTTAAAGTTTATATCCGTCCGCGCGGGAGGAATCAAGGAAATTGACTTGGACCGTCAACCCCGGGTCTGGCCGCAGATCGTGGCCGTGGCCGTCAGGCCTCTTCCAGGGGTCTTTGCCCCGCGAAGCGGGGTGTAGACTCGGTCTTCTAGTAGTGCGTCAACTTTAATTATGTGAGTGCCACGGTCGCCGTGGCGACCGTGCTTCCCTGCCTACGACCACGGCTGCACAAGGCGCAGCCGTGGCACCCACAGATTTAGTCCTGATAGGCTACTAGGCCGAGGCGGGCACGGCGACCGGCGCACTTCCTCTTCCCTTTTCCTTTGGCCTGCTTCAGCGGGCTTGTTACGGTTGCATGGGTCGTTGCCAGCGGGGATCAGTCGCCAGTCGAGGCGGGCTCTATAAGATTTAAGAAGAGCGGAATGTGTTTCGGCTCGCTCGCATACCGGGGCTAAAGCCCCGGTCTACACGCCGCTTTCGCGGCGCGAAGGCGGCTGAAGCCGCCTCACAACTTGCCCGTGCCAAAACGGTGCCACAAAGAACGGCCACACCCCTATGCGCCTTCCGGCTCGCCAGGCCGGCCGCCGGGTGGCCTCCATAGGTGTCCCTCGGTCGTTTAGGGCGTTCGGAAGGGGCGGCGGAGAAGCCCCACTTTCCCGATCGGATATACTTAGTGAACGCTATACAATTCACTACTTCAGTTGCGCCCCGGTTGAGCACCGGAAGCAGGCTCGAACGGCTTGGTATCGCCCCGGGCTATTCTGTTTCCGGGTCGGCTGGGTGGGCCTGCATTTCGGCCCGCCAGCCGTCCAGGAGTTCCTGGCGGCACTTTTCCCATGCGGGGGTGCCTTGGCCGACGCGGTCGACGATGGGCACTTCCCAGATGCGGCGCTCGCGCCCGCCGCCTGTGTCCATGGCGATGCGGTTGAGTTCCTCCGGCACCGCCACGTCGGACGACGTGTAGACCGCGGCGAAGATGGTCTTTGAACCCTTGTCCCACTCGACGCGGGCCCGCGTGTGGCCGTCCACGATGAAGTAGCCGCCGAAGCGGCCCTTGTAAACGAGGATCGGCTCGCCCGCCCGGAATGCCTCGTGGCGGACCATGTGGTACTTGATCAGTTCGATCTCGGACTGCGTGGCCGTGAGGGTCTCCAGGTCGACCTGGCCGTCGTGGCGCTCGAGCAAGGTCCCGTAGCGGTGCTCGATGTATTCGACCCACGCCCTCTTATGCGGCATGCGAGCGGCCCTCCGTGCTGTTGCAACGCGGTGCTGACAACCTCATATTATAAGGGCCGCGGCGCGTGCCGCCATTTCTTTGCGGGACCGGGGGCAGCGCCACCCGCAGGGAACACAAGTTTCGCGCGGCAGGTCTCCCGACCAGCCGCGCCAGTACGCACGCACCGTAGCGCGGGGCCTTGTGCCCCGCGCAGGAAAACGCGGGGGATAAACCCCCGCGCTACTTCGCTGCACCAAGGCAAGCGCCGAAAGACGCGGTGCGCAAAGGCTTCGGGCGTGTTATAGTATTGGCGGAAGTCGGAGGTGCGCCGTGCCTGCTACGATGTGTCCGAAATGTCGGGTTCCCCTGAGCCGCGAGGAATCCCGGTCCGGGAAGTGCCCGTTTTGCGCCGCGCCGCTTGGCGCGTCCGAAGCGGCGGCCCATCGCCGCGCCGAACTTCCCCCGCCGGTGGACGAGCGAGCCGCAAGTGTGCCGCTGCGAGAGTCCGTCAAGCCGCTTCTCCGCGGAGCGATCATTCTCCTGGCCTTGGGCGTGGGCGGGGGAGGGCTCTACTACGCGGTGTCGGCCGGCGTGACGCGCTACCTGGGCGGCCCGGAATCGCGGCCGGATGCGGCGTTGCAGGAACCGGAAACATGGCCCGGCGATCCTCCTGACGCGACGGCGCCGGACACGGTCGCCCCGCCCGCGGCCCCGGCGGCCGGGCAATCCGAGAAGCCGCCCGCGGCGCCGGCGCCAGCGCAGGAGAAACCCGGGGGCCGTCCCGTGCTGCCGCGAGAGGTTGTGCTGGCCCGCGGCGTGCTGAAGATCGACAGCCCCGAGGGCGAGTACTTTGTCGAGCCGATCGACGGCGCGGTGCATGTGCTCCTTCGCGGAAAGGTGAAGACGCTTCGCATCGGCAGCCTCGGCGGCGACGCGCTTCTCGATTCCTCGGCCCTGAAGGCGGAGGCGATTATCTTCGCGGGCGCCGTCAGCGGCCGCGCGAAGGCGCAGGTCTATACGGCAGGCGGGTCCGTCGAATTTCGCGGGCCGGTCAGCGGCCGGGCGAATCTGATCGTGAACGCGCCAAATGGCAAGGTGACCTTCGCCGGGCCGGCGGCCGGCCGGCCGGGGGCCGGGGTCGGCGGCGAATCGAACGCCACGATCAAGGCCAGGGAACTAGACGTCCAGTGCCCAATCAGCGGCGATGCGCAAATGTATGTTGTCTTGTCCGGCGGCGGAAAACTCCGGTTTACGGAGATGGGCGGCCGCAGCAGCCTCCTTTTCCGCAAGGCCAACGCCCGCGACCCCGATCCCGTCATCGGACGGGGCATTATGCGCGATGAGTCGCGGTGCAGGGAGACCAAGTGACCCATGTCCGGCAGCGGGGCGAGTCCGACCATCCTGGATGTCCGCTCGGAGGCGGCCTTTGCGGCAGGCCATGCCCACGGGGCCGTTAACATCCCGGCGGACGAACTTGCCGCCCGGGCGCACGAATTGCCGCCGAAGGGCACGGCGATCGACGTCTTCGATGACGATCCGGACGTCCTTGCCATCGCGGCGTATGTGCTTCGCAATCGCGGATACATTGTGCGCGAGGTCTCGCTGTATCCGGCCGAGTTGCGCGAGTCGGGCCCGTCGCGGGCGCGGCTGTGGCAGCCGAGCCCGTTTCTCGTTGAGGCGGTGGAGTGCATCCGCCCGCGAGTCGGCACAGCGTTATTTGGCGGCCGGGCGCTCGACCTGGCCTGTGGCAGCGGGCGCGATGCGGCGTACCTGGCGCTGGCGGGCTACGAGGTCGAGGCCATCGACGTGCTGCCCGATGCGCTGGAGCGTGCGCGTGACCTGGCGCGCCGCTCGGGCGTAGCCGTCAAGACGATTGAGCAGGACCTGAAGGCATCGCCCGTCCTGCCCGCCGAGCGGTACGACCTGGTGGCCGTTATCCGGTTCCTGCATCGGCCGCTCCTGGCGGCGATTCGGGAGGCGATTGTGCCGGGCGGCTTCGTCGTGTACGAGGCGTTTCATCGGCGGGATGCCGAGGACGAGCGCAGGGCGCTTAAGCCCAGCCACACTCTGGAGGACGGCGAACTGGCGGCGGCGTTCGAGGGCTTCGAGTTGCTCATCGTCCGCGACGGCCTCGCGCGCGGCGGCCGCGTGTTCTCGCAACTCCTGGCCCGGCGGAGAGTTTAGTAGTGCGGCAACTTTAATTATGTGGGTGCCACGGCTGCGCAGTTTGCAGCCGTGTATCCCTGCCGACGACCACGGCTGCACAAGGCGCAGCCGTGGCACCCACAGATTCAGTCCTGACAGGCTACTGGGAACCCATACAAAAGGAGACTTGTCCCATGATGCACGGCAACCTCACGCGGCGCAACTTTCTCGGGGCCACGGCGGCGGTAGCGGCGGCGTTTACCATTGTGCCGCGCGCGGTGCTGGGCGGGCCGCGGAACATCCCGCCGAGCGAAAAGATGAACGTCGCCGGCATCGGCGTCGGCGGCATGGGCGCGGGGAACCTCAGAAACCTCGAGTCCGAGAACATCGTAGCCCTCTGCGACGTCGACCACGGCTACGCCGCCAAGACCTTCAAGCGGTACGCGGGCGTCAAGACCTACAAGGACTACCGCGAGATGCTGGAGAAGCAAAGAGACATCGACGCCGTCCTCATGGCCACGCCCGACCACACGCATGCCGTCATCGCGATGGCAGCCATGAAGGCCGGCAAGCACGTCTACTGTCAGAAGCCGCTGACGCACGATGTGTACGAGGCCCGCATGCTCGCCCAGGCCGCCAAGGAAGCCAAGGTGGCCACGCAGATGGGAATCCAGGGGCACTCCGGCGAGGGCGCGCGGCTGATAAATGAGTGGGTCACGGCGGGCCTCATCGGCGAGGTCCGCGAGGTCGATGCATGGTGCAGCCTATCGTACTACCCGTGGGGCCACGCCGGCTGGAGTTCGAAGTATTCCGCGCGGCCGGCGGACACGCCGCCCGTTCCGCCGACGCTCGACTGGGACCTCTGGATCGGCCCGGCTTCCATGCGGCCGTACCACCCGGCGTATCACCCGGCCGTCTGGCGGTGCTGGTGGGACTTCGGCTGCGGCATGATGGGCGACCGCGGCGCCCACACGTTCGACCCTGTGGTCTGGGCGCTGAAACTCGGCGCCCCGACGAGCGTCGAGGCCACCTCGTGCGGCAACACGATGGAGGTCCACCCGCTGTCGGCGATCGTGACGTTCCGGTTCCCCGCGCGCGGCGACCTGCCGCCGGTTAAACTCACGTGGTACGAAGGCACCCGGCCGCCGCGACCCGACGACCTCGAACAGAATCGCAAGATGCCCGATGAGGGCGGCGCACTTATCAAGGGCTCCAAAGGCACGATCCTGTTCGGGGTGTACGGCGACAGCCCGCGCATCATCCCCGAAAGCAAGATGAAGGAACTTAAACTGCCGGAGAAGACGATTCCGCGGGTGAACGGGTCGCATGAAATGGATTGGGTTCGTGCCTGCAAGTCTGGCCAGCCGGCAGGGGCGGACTTTGCCTACTCCGGCCCGCTGACCGAGACGTGCCTCCTCGGCAACGTAGCCAAGCGCATCGACGGCCGCATCGAGTGGGACGCCGCCAACCTGCGCGTCACCAACTCGCCCGAAGCGAACCAGGTCGTGCGGACGGAGTATCGGAAGGGGTGGAATCTGTAGCCCTGCGGCGCGAATGAAACTATTCGCCCTTGGCTTGGTGCCGGAGAGTCTTCCACGTTTCCAGCATCTGCTGGATGTACTTCGCATCCTTGGTATGCGACAGAACGGTTATCGAGGACCGCACGGTACCGGTCTGGAGGGTGATTGACACAAGGTACGGGTAATTATCCGCCTTTGCGCCGGGCTTGAAGTCTTTGTCGGTGATCACGAAGGCATAGCCTTGCGACCGCGGCGCGGAGATGGGCACGAGGGCCACCTTCTTCTCGACGGCCTGCGGCAGCGCCTCGGCGAGTTTTGCCTCAGTTTCCGTCTTTAGATCCCGGGTGGATTCCTTCGTGTAGCGGGCGCTCCAGAGGACCTGGTAGTCCGTGCCATCGGCCGGGCGAAACTGGATTGTGAAGAAGTGGCCGGGAACGCTGCTTCCCAGGGCCTCCGACCATTTCTCGGGCGTTGTCAGGGAAAGGCTGTCTCCCTCGGGCAGGGGATAATGCCTTTCGACGTCGGCCGCAACGGTGAATGCCGCCGCCCCTGCCTTGGGCTTCTCCAGAAGCGCCGCCGGAATGTGTTGCCACGAGACCTGCGGCTCCCATCTGGGGGAGAAGGGCTTCCCGGTGTCGACGCCTTTATTGATAGCGTCGACATAGGGGGCCATCTTTGTCTGGTTCGTCACCTTTAGTATTGCCGCGCCGGCAAGGATCAGGGCTTTGGCATCCTTGACCTTTGTTGGGTCCGAGGCAAACAGGACGGCCCCTTGGTCTACCAAGGCCAGCCCGTTGAAAGGGTCAACGGCGGCACCGTGCTGGAATGCATTGGCGGCCTTGGCCAGTTGACCATTGGCCCATAGCTGGTAACCCAGCGCGAGGAAGTTTATGGCGGCCCAGGCCTTGTCCTTGCTGAACTGCGCGGCCTTGAGAAAACACGTGTTGGCCTCGTCCCATGCATGGGCGACCACGAAGGTGTTGCCGAGGTTGCCCCACAGCCCCGCCGCCTCTGGCGCCAGTTCAATGACCTGCCAACCGGCCTTGGCCGACGCGGGCAGGCGATTCTGTTTCCGCAGGCAGATGACGTACTCGCTCCGGATTTCCCATGACTGGGGCGCCAGCGACAGGCCTTTCTCGTACTCCTTCTGGGCCGCGAGATAGTCGCCTTTCTTCATGGCCTCGAAGCCGTTATCGAAGGCCGCCTTGGCCTCGGGGCTCAAAGATTCTGCGGCCGATGCCGCAACCGCTGCCAGGGACAAAATCGCTATGGCCATCGCCATTTTCAGCACGAGAGGCCTCCTTTGAGGTTGGACGGACACTTTGCTTGGGCGCGGGAGTCTTGATGACACATTACGTAACGCTGTTCTCACATGGACCGCGAGGCTCTATAGCGCGGCCTGGCCGTACCGGCGAGATGTTCCCCGGGGCCTAAGATCCCTTGCCCGGCAGGCGGATGTCCGGAAACTCGGCCGCCAGAAGCGCTGCAACCTTCTCGCGCAGCGCCGGCGCATCCTCCGTGGCCGTTACCCACACCGTGGGCCAGTCCACGCTGAAGTAGGCGTGGACGGCGATGTTGCGAAAGGCCACAATATCCGCCCACTCGACTTCCGGATGTCGGTCCCGGAACTCGGAACTCAGCCGCGCGGCTGCTTCACCGATAATCGTCAGTTGCTGAAGCACGGCGCTGCGCGCCATCTTGTTGCCGGCGAACGTCTCCTTGCGCAGCCCGGCCACGAACTCGGCGACGGCATCGGCTGCCTCGATAATGTCCGTCAGATACAGGGCGTCACTGCGCAAAGAGCACCTCCGCTTCCGCCATAACCGCATCGCGGACGAGCGGTTTCAGGCCGCTCTGCGGCACGAGGTCCACGCGCCGGCCCACAATCGCCGAGAGTTCGCGCGCCGCCCTGGCCAGTGCAACAAAACCCACATGGGCCTCCGGCTCGAACTCCACGAGCACGTCCACATCGCTCTCGGGGCCGAAATCGTCCCGCACCGCCGAGCCGAACACCGCCAGCCGCCGGATGTGGTGACTCCGGCAGAATGCCGCGACCCGCTCTTTGTCAACGGCTACGTGGATCATCGGCGCACCTCCGTTTCCCGAAAACAAACCGATAGGATTATACCGCTTCCATGCCCCGTAGCAACGGCCGTCACGACCCCATGTCGCCGTCACGACCCCAACGGCGCGTGACCATGCCGCCCGGCCAGAGCGCCAGGCGCAAAAATGATGCGCGGCGGGTACGTAGACCCGCCGCGCAAATCGCAATCTAGCGCTGGCGTAACCGAAAAGCGGTTGACCTGCGGCCTTGCGGCTCGTATTCTACGGCGTCTTGTCGGGGCGACTTGCGTGCGGACACGGGTCAAGATCTGCGGCATTACGAGGCCCGAATGGGCCGTGGCGGCGGCGGAAGCCGGGGCGGATGCCATCGGCCTGGTGTTCGCCGAGAGCCCGCGGCGCGTGAAGGCGGCGGTGGCGGCACGCATCATCCAGGCCCTGCCGCCCTGGGTCGCAGCGGTCGGCGTGTTTGTCGACGACGACCCGATGCGGGTCCGGGCGATGGCCGCGCTGGGCCTTACGGCCGTGCAGTTGCACGGCGATGAGCCGCCACGGAACCTGGCCGATCTTGGGAACCTGAAGGTCATCAAGGCTTTCCGGATCGGCAGCGAGGCGGACGTGGCGGCGGCAGTGGAGTGGAAAAAAGAGTCCGAGCGGCTGGGTCGTGTCGCGGACGCTTACTTGGTGGATGCCCGTCTGCCGGCGGGAGGGCCAAAGGGCGGTTCGGGGCACGTGGCCGATTGGCGCCTGGCCGCTCGGATGATTCTTGAAGGCCTTACCCCGCTCATTCTGGCGGGTGGCCTCGGGCCGGAGAATGTGGCCGAGGCCGTTGCGGCCGTCCGCCCCTGGGGCGTCGACGGCTCAAGCGGCCTGGAAACGGCCCCGGGTGTAAAGTCGTCCGAGAAGATGAGGGCGTTTGTGGAGGCGGTGCGGAAGACTGGGTGACTAGGTAACTAGGTAACTAGGTAAACAACTGCCCAAGCGGCATCCGTGACCTAGTAACCTAGTAGCCTAGTAACCTAGTCACCCTGTCAGCCCCTTCCTTCAGAAGCCTTTGTGAAGAAACAGAACAGCCAATAGGAGCAGGTAATGAACTACGACGTCCGCAGCCTGAAGTTGGCGCCGGAAGGCGTCAAACGCATCGAGTGGGCCGACCGGTCGATGCCGGTCCTTGCGGCCATCCGCGCGCGGTTCGCCAAGGAGAAGCCCATGAAGGGCCTCCGGATGAGCGCGTGTCTGCACGTGACCACCGAGACCGCCAACCTGGCCCGGACGCTCGTGGCCGGCGGCGCGAACCTCGTCATCTGCGCCTCCAACCCGCTCTCGACGCAGGACGACGTGGCGGCCGCGCTGGTGAGCGAGTACGGCATCCCGACGTTCGCCATCAAGGGCGAGAACCACAAGACCTATTACAAGCACATCGCCGCCGCCATCGACCATAAGCCCAACATCACGATGGACGACGGGGCCGACCTGGTGTGGGAACTTCACTCGAAGCGCCAGGCCGAGGCCGCCAACATCATCGGTTCGATGGAAGAGACGACCACGGGCGTCATCCGCCTGCGGGCGATGGAGAAGCAGGGGCAACTGAAGTTCCCCGTCGTCGCCGTCAACGACGCCGACTGCAAGCACCTCTTCGATAACCGTTACGGCACCGGCCAGTCGACGCTGGACGGCGTCGTCCGCGCCACGAACATGCTCGTGGCCGGCAAGCGGGTCGTCGTCGCCGGCTACGGCATGTGCGGACGCGGCGTGGCGACCCGGGCGCGCGGGGCGGGGGCCATCGTCATCGTCACGGAAGTCGATCCGCTGCGGGCGATCGAGGCCACGATGGACGGCTTCATCGTGATGCCGATGATCGAGGCCGCACGCATAGGCGACCTCTTCATCACCGTCACGGGCGACATCCACGTCATACGCGGCGAGCATTTCAAGGTGATGAAGGACGGGGCGATCGTCTGCAACAGCGGCCACTTCAACGTCGAACTCGATCTGCCGGCCCTCGAAAAACTGGCCAAACGCGTCCGCCGCGGCGTCCGGCCGTTCGTCGATGCCTTCGACCTGAAGAACGGCAACAGCATCAACGTGCTGGCCGACGGCCGCCTCGTGAACCTGGCCGCCGCCGAAGGTCACCCGGCCTCGGTTATGGACATGAGTTTCGCCGTCCAGGCCCTGGCGACCGAGTGGGTCGTCTGCCTCCGCGGCAAACTCGAAACGCGCGTTCACGACGTGCCGCGCGAGGTCGACGAGTACGTCGCCGCCCTGAAACTTCAGACGATGGGCATTGCCATCGACCGGCTGACGAAGGAGCAGGCCAGGTACCTGGCCTCCAGCGAAATGGGGACGTGACGCATGGCCGCCATCCGACCGTTCCGGGCGCTTCGTTATAACACCACCGACCCGCTGAGCGTGGCCCTCGTGACCGCGCCGCCGTACGATTGCATCGACGCCGAGGAGCAGGAAGAACTTTACCGCACGCATCCGCACAACATCGTGCGCATTATCCTCGGCAAGGGCACCCCGGTCGACACCGACAAGCACAACCGCTACACGCGGGCCGCAAGCCTTATGACCAAGTGGCGGCAGACGGGCATCCTGGTGCGCGATCAGCACCCGGCCCTCTACTTCTACCAGCAGGAATTCGACATCGAGGGCAAGACGTACCTGCGCGAGGGGTTCTTGGCGCGGGTGGGGCTGGAAGAGTTCGCCGCGGGCAAGAT